>NZ_NMPP01000002.1:0-110251 GCF_009192885.1 Xanthomonas sp. LMG 12462
GTGGTGGTGCGCGCGCTGGCGTCATCGGCGTCGCTGGCGCGGGCGGTTGGCGAGAGCGCAAGCGCGAGGGCGATGGCACAGCACAGGGGGCGGGGGCGATGGATCGGGAGCATGGGGGTGGCTCGTTGGGGGAAACAGCGGTTGCGATCCGAAGTCCAGGCGCGCCGATGCCGGCGCGCGGATCGCCCAGGCCTTCCATTGCGTACGTGTGGGGCGTGGCCGCGACGTCGCGCGGCCAATGGCGTTCAGTGGCGCAGGTCGACGCCGTGGCAGTCGGCCTGCGGACGCTGCGGATTGCAGCGGGCGACGGCGTCGCCGGGGAAGCGCACCACGTAGCCGGAGGCGGCAGGCTCGTGATCGGGAAAGTCGGTGCTGAGCAGTTGCGCGCCGCTGGCGAGCATGGCGTCGCGTCGCGCGGTGTCGTTGCGCAGGGCTTCCTTGAGGTCCGCGTCGGTGCGGGTGCGCACCAGGTAGCCGGCCTTCACCAGCGTCGCGATCTCGTCGGCGCTGCCGTCGTTGCGCTCGACGAAGGCGGCGTCGTCGGCGCCGGGATCGGCATTGGTGAAGCACACGCGGCCGCGCAAGGACGGATGGCCGGCCAGGTAGGCCGGGCCGACCGCACGCTGGTCGAGCAGGAACACCACCTTGCCGCGCGCCGCGGAGAGCGCCGGCCAGCCCTGCGCGAGCACGGCGGCGTTGAGCGTGGCCGCACTGCCGCGTACCTGGTCGGGGCTGATGTAGTCGTTCGCGGCGAACACCGAGCGCAGTTCGGCGTCCAGCGCGTCCAGCGCCTTGCCGTCGAACGGCTCCGGCTGCACTGTGGGGAAGGCCGCCGGCACGGTGGATTGCTTGGTTTCCAGCAGGATGAAGATCGGTAGATGCCCGGGGTGCCGTTGCGACCACGCCCGCACCTCGCGCAGACAGGCCAGCAGCGGCTGGCAGGTGCTGCGCTGGTCGAGGTCTTGGATGTGCATGACCTTGAAGCCCGGCCGCTGCATCACGCCCGGCGCGGCGATCGGCGGCGCCGGCGGCAGCCCGGCCTTGGCGAGCTGGTCGATCATCGCCGGGTGCGCGTAGCGTCCGCCCTTGGCGTCGGCGTAGATGTCCAGTTCGATCTGGCGCACGCCGTCGTCCAGTTGCTGCGTCAACGGCGGATGCCGGTAGTCCAGCACCGCGAACGTCGCTGGATCCAGGCGTTTCCACAGCGCCGCTTCGCTGGGCGCGAAGCCGGCGTGGTAGCTGTTGTGGCTGCCGATGTACTGCAGGTCGCCAAGCCTGGGTGCGGCGCACAGCGCAGATGGCAACAGCGCCAACACCGCCAGCAGGGCGCGCAGCGCAGCTGGCGCGCTGCGGAGTTTCGACGACATCGGGACAGAACGTTGGGGGAACATCGTGGCCACGCTTGGTAACGATATCCCGACAGCATCCCGAGTGCAGTTGACGCGGGTGTTGCCAAATCGTGTCATGGCCCGCGCTGTGCCACGATCGTGCGCGGTGTCCTATGCACGCATGACCGTCGTCACGTTGTTGCGGCTGGTTTGGACAAGCACCGCCGGCGATGCGGTTTTGCCGCAACTCAGTGCGAAGTGTTGTCGTTGTTGCGAGAGCGACTTGGCCGCGACGGGCATTCCCGATCGCGCGCGTTGCGGCTGTCGGCCCAGGTCACGTCGAGCCGCTTCTATACGTAAACCCTGCGTCGCCGGGTGGCTCCCTGCCGTTGCCGCGCGTGCGTCATTGAGGCGTGCGCGTGCGCTGCAGGGCGAATGCCAGCAACGTCGCGTCCAGCCGTTCGCCGAGGCTGCGCGGCGCGTCCAGCCCCATGCGCTGCATGCAGGCGGCATCCGCCGCGGGACGCGCCAGCACCGCGCTGGCCACCGTCTTCAGCTTGGCGCCGGTGCTGGCGGAGTGCTGCTGCAGCCAGGACAGGGCGCGCAGCAGGCGCTGCTCGACCTCGGTGAAATCGCTGCCCAGCGGATAGTCGGGCAGGGTGCCGTCGCGGCGGAACGGCGCCAGCGCGTCGCGCACGCGCGCAGCCTGATTGCGTTGCCAGTGCGTGGGTGCTGCGAAGTCGGCGGCCAGCTTGCCGTTGGCCTTCGCCGTCTCCAGCAACGCGGGTTGGGCCTGCACGTCGGCGATCCCGACCATCGCCGCGATGCAGTCCTCGTCGGTCAGACCGCGCAGGTCGGCGATGCCGTACTCGTTGACGTAGAGGTCGCGCAGGTGCCGCGGAATGGTGGTGTGGCCGTAGTTCCAGCGCACGTTGGACTGCGTCGCGCCGCCGTCGCTGCGGACGGCGCGGAACATCAGCACGCTGCGTGCGTCGTCCAGTGCGTGCGCCATGGACACGAAGTTGTACTGGCCGCCGACGCCGGACACCACGCGGCCATCGTCCAGCGCATCGGACACCGCCGCGCCGAGCGCGGTGGCCATCATGCAGGAGTTGAAGAAGCGCGCCTCGCGTCGCTGTACCCGGCGCAATGCCTCGTCGCCGTAGAGCTGGTTGATCTCGCTGATGCGGCGCATGCCGATCGCCGCGCGCGCCTGCGGATCCATGTCGCGCAGCCAGGCGTAGAACTCCGGCGAGCCCAGGTAGAACGCGCCTTGCAGGTATTCGCCCTCGCGCTCCAGACGCTGCAGGTCCTGCGCATCGGCAGTGCCGTCGGCCACGCGCTGCAGCAGTGGCGCGTCGTCGAGCACCTTGCGCCGGATCACCCCGCACTGGACCAGTTGTCGGAAGCCTTCGTTGAGCATCTCGCTGCAGCCGAACAGGCCGATCGCGAACGGCTTCAGGCCGCCGCATTCGCGCACCGCCGGATGCCGCTCCAGTTCCGGATCCAGCGCCGCCAGCACCTGCCGGTAGCGCGCGTTGTCGGTATGCCGCAGCACCAGCGCGTGGCACAGCGCATCGGCCAGGGTGCCGATGCCGATCTGCAGGGTGCCGCCGTCGCGCACCAGCGTGCTGGCGTACAGGCCGATGGCGTAATCGGCGTCGGCGACCGGCTGCCGCGGCAGCCCGAACAGGCGCGGATACGGCCCCGGCGGCGTCACCACCACGTCGAAGAAGCTCGGCTCCACCGCCGCGCAGCCGCCGATCCACGGCAACTGCGGATCGACTTCGGCCACCAGCAGCGGCCGCGGCAGGCCGCGCCGCTGCACTGCGGTCAGGGTGTCCTGGGTGATGTCGTTGTTGCACGAGAACGATAGCCGGGTGCCGTCGGGTTCGCGCGCCACCTTCTGCACGATCAGGTTCGGCGCGCGCTGCGCCACCGCATCGGCGGCATGGGTGTAGTTGAGGCTGGTGTAGCTGCGCTGCGCCTGGGTCGAGCGCAGCAGCGCGCCGGACTGCATGTAGAACTCTTCGACCTGGATGTGCGCCGGCAGCGCATCGCGCTGCATCGCCTGCACGTAGCGCAGACGTGGGAAATCCTCGCCGAAATGGCGCTGCACGAACGGGCGCGCGAACCGACCCTGCAGCCCACCGCCGGGCGCCGGCGGATTGAGCGACAGCGCGGTGTAGATCTGCAGCGGCCGCGTCGGATCGTGTTCGATCCGCTCGTACAGCGCGTTGAGCAAACGATGCGGCTTGCCCAGGCCCAGCGGTGCGCCCACGCGCAGCGGGCCGGCGATGCGCTGCAGGATCAGGTCGGCAGCGGCGTCGAGGTCGTCGAGGTGATCGGTCATCGGCATAGCTTAGAGGGTGTGCCGGCGATTGCGTGGATCGTGGTGCGAGCGATACGCGCGGTGCCGCGGCGTACGCGATTGGCGGCGACGACCTCCGGGCGTGGTGGCATGCCGATCGCCAGGACATCCGACGCTGCGCAAAAAACGCTTGACATGCGTTTTGTTTACGCGCGTAATCATTGAAAATTTACGGGCGTAAACGAAATGTCGATCAGCGACGCGGAAGCCGTGGTCATGGAGGTGCTGTGGGAGCGGCACCCGCTCAGCGCCGAGGAGGTGTTCGCCGCCTTGTCCGGGCATGGCGGCTGGGCCGAACCCACGGTCAAGACCCTGCTCAACCGCTTGCTCAACAAGGGCGCGATCCGCGCTGACAAACAAGGCCGCCGCTATCTGTACACGCCCCTGCTGCAGCGCGCGCAGTGGGTGCAGCAACAGAGCGAAGGCCTGCTCGACCGCCTGTTCGGCGGCCGTATCGCGCCGTTGGTGGCGCACTTCAGCGAACGCGGCAAGCTCAGCGATGCCGATATCGCCGAACTCAAACGACTGATCCAGGAGCTGGACGATGAGCATTGACGGGATCGTGAGGGACCTCGGGAGTACCGCGCTGGTCGTCAGCGTGGCCATCGCGGCGGTGCTGGCATTGCGCGTGCCGATGCGGCGCGCGTTCGGCGCCGGCATCGCCTACGCGCTATGGATCGCGGTGCCATTGGCGCTGCTGGCGGCACTGTTGCCCAGCGGCTGGCGTCCAGCGTTGCCGGCGGGCTTGGCGCTGGACATGCCGGCGGTGCTGGTCGGCGTGACACGGGCGCAGATGTCGGCAGGCGACGGCTTGTCGGCGAGCGGGCATGCCACGGTCTGGTTGCTGTCGTTGTGGCTGGCGGGTGCGCTGGCCTCGGCGGCCTTATTGTGGCGGCAGCAGCGCCGCTACCGGCGCAGCCTGGGTCGCTTGCAGCCTGGCGAGGATGGCGTGCTGGTCGCCGAGCATGCGCTGCATGGGCCGCTGGTGCTGGGTGCGTGGCGGCCGCAGGTGGTGGTGCCGATGGACTTCGCCGCGCGCTATCCGCCGCCGCAGGCGCAACTGGTGCTGGCGCACGAACGCATGCATATCGCCCGCGGCGACACCCGCAGCAATCTGCTGCTCGCCGTGCTGCGCTGCGTGTACTGGTTCAATCCGCTGCTGCAATGGGCCGCCACGCGTTTCCGCCTGGATCAGGAACTGGCCTGCGATGCCGCGGTGCTGGTTCGCCATCCTGGCACGCGCCGGCATTACGCCGAGGCGATGCTGCAGACCCAGTTGGACGCGCTGGCCTTGCCGGTGGGCTGCCATTGGCAGGCGGGCAGCGTCCTGTGCCAGCGCATTGCCTTGCTGCGGCGCCCGGCGGTGCGTGGTTGGCGGCGTCGTCTGGGCCTCGCGGCGGTGACGCTGGCCGCGTTGAGCGGGAGTGCGATGGCACTGGCGTTGCCAACTGGAACAGATGCCACGGGCGTGGCACGCGATCTTGCCGCGAGCGAGGTGGATGGCACGTCGGCACGATCGGTGCAGCAGGCGTCGGTGGTCGCCGCGCGGACCGGAGCGCAGCCTGCCAAGGTGATCGACATGCCGCCCCCGAAATACCCGGATGAAGCGGTGCGTGCCGGCGTCTCCGGCAAGCTGGTCCTGCTGGTCGAGGTGGATGCGCACGGGGCGCCGAGCGGCGTGCGCGTGCTGGATCATGGCAGCGGTAGCGCAGTCTTGGATGCTGCCGCGGTCACCGCCGCCTGGAAGTGGCGCTTCTCGCCGGCGACTGCGCACGGACGCGCTGTGGCCAGCCGCGTGAAGATCCCGGTCGCGTTCGACGTGGAAATGTACCCCGAGGAGGCGCCGGCTGGCGTCGCCGATGCTGCGAACTACCGCTGGTATCGCCTGGGCGAGGATGCTGGCGACACCTTGGCGAGCTTGTGCGACAAGGTGTTCTCCGGCAAGGGCGGCGCCGCGCCGCTGTGCGGCATGGCGCGGACCGTGCGATGAGTGCGCACGGGCGGACCGGCATGCTGCTGGCGTTGGTCCTTTCCGGCTGCGCCAGCCACGTGCCGAAAGAGGCGCCGCAACCGACCCAGCGCATCGACTCGGTGGATCAGCGCATGTTGGAAACAGGATTCGGCGCGACGCCCGGTGCGGCGGCGGTGCAGTCGTATCGGATGCAGCCGCAGGAAGTGTTCCGCATGCCGCAACCGCTGCAGGCGCCGACGCCGCAGTTGCCAGGCGCGTCGCTGCGCCGCACGTTGGCCCCGACCACGGTGTGCGTGCGGGTGATCCTGTCCGCGCAAGGCATGGTGGAGCGCAGCGCCCTGTTGAACGATCGCCCAGACTGCAGCGCGGGCGCGCAGCCGGAGATGGCCGATCTGCTGCAGGCGGTGCAGGACGCGGTCGCGCACTGGCGCTTCGTGCCGGCGGCGATCTGCACCTATGCCGATCCGGCGCAGCGGCCGGCGCAGGAGGGGCGCTGCGACGATGCGCAGTCGGTGCAGGAGGTGCCGGTGACGCTGGCCTACGCGTTCACCTTCGAGGTCCGACAGGGCAAGGCCAGCGTGCAGTCGGGACGCGTCGGCGGCGCGCGCTGAGCGCCGCGATCGCAGTGTGCGGTCTGCCTCGTCCGTTGCCGGGAACTACAGCATCTCCGGCTTGAACAGGCGCCGCCGCGAGATCTCCGGGCCGGACAGCATGAAGCGGCCGTCGCCCCGGTAGTGCAGGGTGCGCGGCCGCTTCGGCGAGGCGGCGACGTGCGCCTTGACCACCTCCCATACGAACAGGCCGTGTTTGCCGATCTGGCTGCCATCGTGCAGGCGGCATTCGAAGCTGGCGTAGCACTCGGCGATCAGTGGCGCCGCCAGGTGCGTGGCGGGCACCGCGGTGAGGCCGAAGTGCGCGAACTTGTCCAGGTCCGCACCGCTGGTATTGCCGATGCCGACCACGGTGTCGACCAGGTCGGCGGTGGGCAGGTTGATCACGCATTGCTTGCTGCGCCGGAGCAGCGCGAAGCTGTGGTTGGCGCTGGAAATGCAGCAGGCCAGCAGCGAGGGCGAGAACTCCAGCACCATGTGCCAGCCCAGGGTCATGATGTCGCGTTGCTGCTTCCACGCCGAACTGACCAGCACCACCGGGCCGGCTCGAGGAAGCGGCGCACGTCCTGGGTGGGGAAGTCGAGCTTGCGGTAGCGGCGCATGCGCAGTCTGCCGTGGCGGGGCCTTCAGTCTCGCCGGCCCGGGTGAACGCGATGTCGGCGTCAGTCCAGCCGATGCACCGCGTCGGCGATGCGTGCCACTTCCTCGGCCTGGTGGCTGACGTAGAGCATCGGCAGGCGCACGTCGTCGCGTACGCGCTGCAGGTAGGGGATCAGTTCGCTGCGGCGGTCCGCGTCCAGCGCCGACAGCGGTTCGTCGAACAGCAGCAGCGACGGTTGCGACAGCAGCGCGCGGCCGATCGCCACGCGCTGCGCTTCGCCGCCGGAGAGCGTGTCGGGGCGCCGCCCGAGCAACGCGCCGATGCCGAGCAGCTCGACCACCGCGTCCAGTGCAAAGCGCGCCGGCCGGCCGCGGCCGTGGCGGCCGTAGCCAAGGTTGCGGCGCACGTCCATGTGCGGGAACAGGCGCGCGTCTTGGAATACGTAGCCGATGCCACGGCGATGCGCCGGCAGGTCGATGCCGGCGGCGCTGTCGTACAGCACCCGGCCATCGATGGCGATGCGCCCGCCGCGCGGCGGCAGCACCCCGGCGATGGCGTTGAGCAGGCTGGTCTTGCCCGCACCGGACGGACCGACCAGGGCGACCACGCGCGCCTGTTCCTCGATGCGCACGTGACGGGCGAAACGGCCGCGCTGCAGGTGCAGGTCGATGCTCAGCATCGGTGCAGGCTCCGGGTGCTTGCGCGGCTCATGCATCCGCCTCCGCGCCGCGCTGGCGCCGGACCAGCCACTCGGAGGCCAGCAAGGCGCCCAGCGAGATCGCCAGCGCCACCGCCGCCAGCCGCCAGATGCCGGCTTCGGCGCCGGGCACCTGCAGCAGGCTGTAGATCGCCGAGGCCAGGGTCTGGGTCTGTCCCGGGATGTTGGAGACGAAGGTGATGGTGGCGCCGAACTCGCCCAGCGCCTTGGCGAAGCCGAGCACGCCGCCGGCGACCACGCCCGGCCACGCCAGCGGCAGGGTGACGGTGAAGAACACCCGCCAAGGGCCTGCGCCGAGCGTGGCGGCGGCCGCTTCCAGGCGGCGGTCGGTGGATTCCAGGGCCAGGCGGATCGCCCGCACCATCAGCGGGAAGCCCATCACTGCGCTGGCCAGCGCCGCGCCGGTCCAGCGGAACGCGAACTGCACGCCCAGGTGCTCGAACAGCCAGCCGCCGATCGGCCCCTGCAGGCCGAACAGTTGCAGCAGCGCGTAGCCGGTGACGATCGGCGGCATCACCAGCGGCAGGTGCAGCAGCGCGTCCAGCAACGACTTGCCGAAGAAGCGGCGCCGCGCCAGCAGCCAGCCGCAGGCCACGGCGAACGGCAGGCTGGCCAGCGCCGCGACCAGCGCGACCTTGACGCTCAGCGCGATCGCGGTCAGTTCCTGCGCGGTGAAGTCGAACAACGCCAGGCCTCAACGGGCGAGCGAGAAACCGTGGCGACGGAAGATCGCCTGTGCCGGTGGCGTGCCCAGCCAACGCACGAAATCGGCAGCGCTCTTCGCCTGCGCGCTCGCCCGCAGCGGCGCCACCGGATACACGATCGGCGCGTGGCTGTCGGCGGGGAAGGTCGCCACCACCCGCACCTTCGGTTCGGCCTGGGCGTCGGACCCGTAGACGATGCCCAGCGGCGCTTCGCCGCGCGCCACCAGCATCAGCGCGCTGCGCACGCTCTCGCTCTCGGCCAGGCGCGGCTGCACGCTGTCCCACTGACCCAGCGCCTGCAGTGCGGCGCGCGCGTACTTGCCGGCCGGCACGCTGGCGGTCTGGCCGACCGCCAGGCGCCCCTGCGCGCCGAGCGCGGCGAGCAGCGCGCCGGGTTTGCGCAGGTCGACCTGCGCCTTGCTGGCGGCCTGCGCCACCAGCACCAGCGTGTTGCCGAGCAGGTCGCGGCGCAGTGCCGGATCGATCAACTTGCGCTGCTGCAGGTAGTCCATCCACTCCTGGTCGGCGGAGACGAACACGTCCGCCGGCGCGCCCTGTTCCACCTGCCGGGCCAGCGTGGAGCTGGCGGCGTAGGACACCTGCACGGGGGTGCCGCTGGCGCGCTGGTAGGCGCTGGCGGTCTCGTCCAGCGATTCCTTGAGGCTGGCGGCGGCGAACACGGTCAGCGGCGTCTGCGCCGAGACTGGCGCGATCGCGGTGGCGACGATCAAGGTGCACAGGCACAGCAGGCGGCGCAGCGGTCGGGTCATGGGTCACTCCAGCGGGGGGCAGGTAGGCGATGCGGCAGGGCGCGGCGGCGCGCGCGTACGGTCGCGCAGCGCTGTCGCAACTCCGCATCCTAGCGCGCCGGCGGCGCGCTGCCTGCTCACGCCGCCGGCGGCGCCAGGTCGTCGGTGCGGCCGGCCTGGATGTTGGCGCGCACCGACGGCTGCATCAGCCGCGGCTCGGCCAGCGTCGCATCGCGCGCCTGGCGCAAGGCCACGAAGGCCGCTTCGTCGATGCCATCGCGCACATGGATGTTGCTGCGGCGCTGTTCGCCGATGCTGGTCTGGCAGGCCACCGCGCGGCCGCCTGCGCCATAGTCGTGGCACACGAACACGCGCGTCGCCTCCGGCAGCGCGTACAGCCGCTGGATCGAACGGTACAGCGTGGCCGCGTCGCCGCCGGGGAAATCGCAGCGCGCGGTGCCGCTGTCGGGCATGAACAGCGAATCGCCCGGGAACAGCGCATCGCCGATCAGGTAGGCGACGCTGTCGCCAGTATGGCCTGGCACGGCGATCACCTGTGCCTGCACACTGCCGATCGCGAAACGCTCGCCATCGGCGAGCAGGTGATCGAAGCCGCAGCGCGCCTGCGCGTCCGCGTCCAGGCCGAACTGCGGCGCGAAACGGGCGCGCACCTCGCGGATGCCGTCGCCGATCGCCAGCGTCGCCTGCGGCCATCGCTGCTTGAACCATTGCGCGGCGGAGACATGATCGGCGTGGGCGTGGGTCTCGAGAATCCAGCGCAGGTGCAGTCCGCGCGCGTCCATGCACGCCGCCAACGCCTGCGCCGGTGCGTCGTCCAGTGCGCCGGTCTGCGGGTCGTAGCCCACCACCGGGTCGATCACCGCGGCGTCGTGTTCATCCTCGACCACGTAGCTCCAGGTGCCGGAACCGGCGTGGTGGAAGGCGTGGACGTGCGGATGCTGGCTCATCGATCGCTCCGGGTGGCGGCAGGTGGCGCGGCGCTGCAGTAGATGCCGTGCAGCACCTCGAGGATGTGCTGCACCGGGCCGGGCACCAGCGAATAATAGATGGTCTGACCCTCGCGGCGGGTCTGCACCAGTCCATCCTCGCGCAGCAGCGCCAGGTGTTGCGACAGCGCCGACTGGCTCAGCTCCACACGTGCGTTGAGCTCGCCGACCGATTGCTCGTGGTCCACCAGCAGGCACAGCAGCAGCAGCCGCTTCTCGTTGCCGAGCGCTTTCAGCAAACGCGCCGCCTCGCTGGCGTGCGCGCGCATCGCAGCAGGGTCCAGGGCGGTTGCGGCGCGGCGCGGCATGGGCTCAGAAATCGACCGGGCCACCGGCCGCGGTCCAGCCCAGGAAGCCGCCGGTCAGCGAGCGCACCGCGGTGTAGCCCAGGTGCTGCAGGCTCAGTGCCGCCAGGGTGGAGCGGCCGCCGCTGGCGCAGTACAGCAGGATCGGCTGGTCGCGTCGGGCCAGCGCCGGATCGGCGTCGAGACGGAATTCGAGGATGCCGCGCGGGATGTTGATGGCGTTGGGCAGATGGCCCATGGCGAACTCGCCGGGTTCGCGCACGTCGATGATCCACTCGCCGGGCAGCGGCGTGGCGGCGGCATCGGTGTGGGCAGGGGTTTCGTGGATCTGCGCGCGTGCGCGGTCGACCAGGACTTGGGCGGAGGAGGCGGGCATTGGGGGTGCTCGGCGGGAAAGTGCGGCCATAATATCAGTTGACTCTAATATAAGAAAATTCTAATTTATCTCGCGGCCAGCCTCGGGCGGCCGCGCCCGATCTGCCGCGGTGGGGTGCCCACCGACGGCGCGGATGCGCCCTTTCCTCTGGAGTTCGATCATGCGTGTGCTTCGTTGGGCGATCCGCTGTGCCTGGCGTGCTGGACGGCGGCGCGGAACGCTTGCCGCACCTGCCGCACCTGCCGCTGCGCCGGTCCGCGGCAGCGGTCGCGCGCCCCTGGTGGGCGCGCTCGTGGCGCTCGCGGCGCTGGCGCTCGCTGGCTGTCGCCATGAAGCCGAAAGCCTCGCGCCGCCGCCGTTGCCGGCGCTGGCGACCGTGCCGGTGGAGCCCGCGGCGATGGCATCGCGCTCCTGGGACGGCGTCGTGACCGCGGTGGAGTACGCCGATCTGAGTGCGCAGACCGGCGGGCGCGTGCGCAGCGTCGCGGTGGACGTGGGCGACCGGGTCGCCGCCGGCCAGGTGCTGCTGCAACTCAGCGCAGTGGAACAGCGCGCCGGTGTGGCCAGTGCGCAGGCGCAAGTGCGTGCCGCGACGGCCAGCGCCGACGAGGCCGAGGCCAGCTATCGCCGCTATGCGTCGCTGGCCGGGGCGCAATACGTGTCGCGCGCGCAACTGGACCAGGCCCGCGCCACCCGCGATGCGGCCAATGCCGCACGCGCTGCCGCCGTCGCGCAACTGGCGCAGGCGCAGCAGCCGGCCGACTACACCGTGGTGCGCGCGCCGTTCGCGGGCGTCATCAGCGCGCGCGAGGTGCAGCCGGGCGAGGCGGTGGCGGCCGGGCAGGCCTTGCTGTCGCTTTACGTGCCCGGCGCGCAGCGCATCGAGGTGCAGGTGCCGCAGTCGGATGCGGACGCGGTCCGCGCCGCGCGTCGCGCGCAGGTGCGGCTGGACGATGGACGCATCCTGCAGATTCCGCAGGTGACGGTGTTCCCCACCGCCGATCCGCGCAGCCACAGCGTCACGGTGCGGGTGCCGTTGCCGGCGCTGCAGCCTGCCCCGGCACCCGGTACCACGGCCAAGGTCGAGGTGCCGCTGGCTGCCGGCGATGCCGCGGAGGCGGCGCCGTTGCGCATTCCGCTGTCGGCGCTGCTGCAGCGGGGCGAACTCAGCGCGGCCTATGTGCTGGCCGACGGTCGGCTCAGCCTGCGGCAGCTGCGGATCGGGCAGCGCGATCCGCAGCGCGTGGAAGTGCTGGCCGGGCTGCGCGCGGGCGAGCGGGTGGCGCGCGATCCGGTCGCTGCCGGACAGGTGCTGGCGGCGCAGCGGCGCGCGCTGGCGGAGCATTGAGATGGCGGCCGGTTTCGGGATGTCCGGCCGCCTGGCGGCATTCTTCCAGGCCAATCCGCTGACGCCGCTGCTGGCCCTGCTCGGCCTGCTGCTCGGGCTGGCGGCGGTGGCGATCACCCCGCGCGAGGAAGAACCGCAGATCGACGTGACCATGGCCAACGTGTTCGTGTCGCTGCCGGGCGCCGATGCGCGCGAGGTCGAACAGCTGCTGAGCACGCCGCTGGAACAGAAGCTCGACGAGATCGAGGGCATCAAGCACGTGTACTCGGTGAGCCGCCCCGGGCAGGCGGTGTTGACCGTCGAATTCCAGGTCGGGGTGCCGCGGCAGACCGCGCTGGTGCGCCTGTACAACCAGGTGTATTCCAACCTGGACGTGCTGCCGACGCAGATGGGCGCCAGCGCGCCGCTGGTCAAACCCAAGGGCATCGACGACGTGCCGGTGATGAGCGTGACCCTGTGGAGCGACGATCCGCAGCGCAGCGCCGCCGACCTGGGGGCGATCGCGCGCACCCTGGAGACCGAACTCAAGCGCATCCCCGGCACGCGCGACATCTACAGCATCGGCGCGCCGCCGCGGGTGGTCACGGTGACGCTGGATCCGGCGCGGCTGGCCGCCTACGACCTCACCGTGGCCGACCTCGGCCAGGCGCTGCAGGGGGCGAACGTGGTGCGTCCGCTCGGCGATCGCATCGGCGGCGGCCGTGCGGTGCCGCTCAGTGCCGGGCGGTTCCTGGCCGATGCCGACGCCGTGCGCGAGCTGGTGATCGGCGTGCACGACGGTCGGCCGCTGCAGTTGCGCGATGTGGCACAGATCCAGGCCGGTGCCGACCTGCCCACGGCCTACGTGTGGTACGGCACGCCGCCCACGCGCGGCGGCCCGGCGCAGGGGCGCGCGCCGGCGGTGACCCTGGCCATCGCCAAGAAGCCGGGCAGCGACGCCTCGGCGCTCACCCGCGCGGTGAGCGCGCGCCTGCGGGCCTTGCGCGGCGAACTGCTGCCGCAGGGCGTGCATGCCGAGGTCACCCGCGACTACGGCGCCAGCGCGGCGGCCAAGGCCGGCAAGCTGATCCACAAGCTGGTGTTCGCCAGCGCCTCGGTGGTGCTGCTGGTGCTGTTCGCGCTGGGTTGGCGCGAGGCCATCGTGGTCGGCAGCGCAGTGGTGCTGACCCTGGCGCTCACGCTGTTCGCCTCGTGGGCGATGGGCTTCACCCTCAATCGCGTGTCGCTGTTCGCGCTGATCTTCTCCATCGGCATCCTGGTCGACGATGCCATCGTGGTGGTGGAGAACATCCACCGCCATCTGCGCGCCGGCGGCAAGACCTTGCGCGAGGCGATTCCGCCGGCGGTGGACGAGGTTGGCGGCCCGACCATCCTCGCCACCTTCACCGTGATCGCGGCGCTGATGCCGATGGCCTTCGTCAGCGGCCTGATGGGGCCGTACATGCGGCCGATCCCGATCAACGCCTCGGTCGGCATGCTGCTGTCGCTGGCGATCGCGCTGGTGGTGACGCCCTGGCTGGCGCTGAAGCTGCTGAAGCGGCATGTGCCGGCGCAAGCCGCGCAGGCACACGCGCGGGGCGACGCGCCACCGCGCCTGCAGCGCCTGTTCGGGCGCTTGCTGCACCCATTCCTGGATCCTGTCCGCGGCGCGCGCCGGCGCGGCTGGCTGTTCGCCGGCATCGCGGCCCTGCTGCTGGCCGCGGTCGGCCTGGTCGGGCTGCAGTGGGTGGTGCTGAAGATGCTGCCGTTCGACGACAAGTCCGAGCTGCAGATCGTGGTCGACCTGCCCGAAGGCAGCACCGTGCAGGACACCGATGCGTTGCTGGTGGAGTTGGCCGGGGTGCTCGACCGCACGCCCGAGGTGCACGACTACCAGGGCTATGCCGGGACCTCGGCGCCGGTCAACTTCAATGGCCTGGTGCGGCAGTACTTCCTGCGCAGCGGCAACAACGTCGGCGACCTGCAGGTGAATCTGATCGACAAACACCAGCGCACACGCCACAGCCATACCATCGTCCGCGCGCTGCGGCCGCCGCTGGCGGCGATCGCACGCCGGTATGGGGCCTCGCTGAAGGTGGTGGAGGTGCCGCCGGGGCCGCCGGTGCTGGCGCCGCTGGTGGCCGAGGTGTACGGGCCGGACCACCCTCGCCGCCGCCAGCTCGCCCTGGCGCTGGAGCGGCGCTTCCTGCGCACGCCGAACGTGGTCGATGTCGACACCAGCGTGGAGAGTGCGGCCACCCGCCAAACGCTGGTGGTCGACCGCGTGCGCGCCGCGCGCCTGGGCGTGAGCCAGGTGGCCATCGCCGATGCCCTGGCCACGGCGGTGCAGGGGCTGGACGTCACCTGGCTGCACGATGGCACATCCAAGGTGGCACAGCCGGTGCGGCTGCGCCTGCCGGGCGCCGCACAGGCCGCCAGTACCCGCCTGCTGGCGCTGCGCGTGCGCGGCGGCGATGGGCAACTGGTGCCGCTGTCGGAACTGGTCACGGTGCAGCGCCTGCCCTGGGACGACAGCATCGCGCACAAGGACCTGCGGCCGGTGGTGTATGTCACCGGCGACGAAGCCGGGCGCCTGGACAGCCCGCTGTACGGCATGTTCGACCTGGTCGGGCAACTGCGCGGCCACCGGCTCGATGGGCAGACGCTGCAGCAGTATTTCATCGCACCGCCGACCGACACCGCCGACTTCGCGGTGAAATGGGACGGCGAATGGCAGATCACCTACGAGACCTTCCGCGACATGGGCATCGCCTACGCGGTGGGCCTGTTGCTGATCTATCTGCTGGTGGTGGCGCAGTTCCGCAGCTATCTGCTGCCGCTGGTGATCATGGCGCCGATTCCGCTGACGGTGATCGGGGTGATGCCGGGCCATGCCCTGCTCGGCGCGCAGTTCACCGCGACCAGCATGATCGGCATGATCGCCCTGGCCGGCATCATCGTGCGCAATTCGATCCTGCTGGTGGACTTCATCCGTCATGCCCTGGCGCAGGGACGCGGCGCCGAACAAGCGGTGATCGAGGCCTGTGCGGTGCGCGCACCACCGATCGTGCTGACCGGCCTGGCGGCGATGCTGGGTGCGCTGTTCATCCTCGACGATCCGATCTTCAATGGCCTGGCGGTGGCGTTGCTGTTCGGCATCCTGGTCAGCACGGCGCTGACCCTGCTGGTCATCCCGTTGCTGTACTACCCGCTGGCACGGCGCGAAGCGGCGGCGTGAGCGCGACGCTGCGTCCACACGCCGTTACCGGTGCCGGCGTAGAGTCGAAATCCCTTTCTGCGAAGTGGAGTTTCCACGATGCCCATCGGCGATCCGATCCGCGTCACCCTGGAGCAGGACACGGACTTCGCGTTCCGCATTCGCTTCGACGAAACCGCGCTGGAGCCCTGGCTGAGCGACGAAACCGCGCCGCTGGGCCAGGAGCGCGGCCCCAATCCCACGCGCATCCTGCTGGCCGGCATCGCCAATTGCCTGGCGGCCAGCCTGCTGTTCGCGATGCGCAAGTACAAGAACGATCCGGCCGGGGTGGTCGCGCACATCGCCGCCACGCCGATGCGCAATCCGGAAGGGTTCTGGCGCATTCCGCAGGCGTCGGTGGAACTGCAACTGCCCGGCGCCAACCAGGACTATGCGCAGCTGGAACGGATCCTGGCGCAGTTCGAGCAGTTCTGCGTGGTCACCCAGAGCGTGCGCCAGGGCATCGACGTGCAGGTCACGGTCAAGGATGCGCAAGGCACCGTGCTGCTGGGCGACAAGAGCATCGAGGCCGGCGCATGACCACGCTGCTGCATGTCGCCTGCCCGCACTGCGCCGCGCTCAACCGGGTGCCGGAGGCGAAACTGACGCACGCGCCGCAATGCGGACGCTGCCATCGTGGCTTGTTCGACGCCACACCGGTCACGCTGACCGCCGAGACGTTTGCCGCGCATGCCGAGCGCAGCGAGCTGCCGCTGCTGGTGGACGTGTGGGCGCCGTGGTGCGGCCCATGCCGGACCATGGCCCCGCACTTCGCCGCCGCGGCCGCGCAGCTCGAGCCGCGGCTGCGCCTGGGCAAGTTGGACAGCGACGCGCAGCCGGCGTTGGCCGGGCGCTTCGGCATCCGCAGCATCCCGACGCTGATCCTGCTGCGCCAGGGCCGCGAGCTCGGCCGACACAGCGGCGCCATCGGCACCGCCGAGATCGTGCGCTGGACGTTTGCACAGTTGAATTCTGCGTAACGCTCTCGTAGCAGCGGCTTCAGCCGCGATGGGTTTGCCCAGGCAAGCCCATCGCGGCTGAAGCCGCTCCTATACGGTGCGCCGCGCTTACTTGCCCAGCGCTGCGTTCAAGGTTGCCGCCAGGTCGGCACCGGCCTGGCGCAACTGCGCTTCGGCGACCGGGCGCCAGGTCGTCACGTAATCGGCCGGCAGCGTGGCGCCGGGCGGATAGAAGCCCGGACGCAGCATGATCTTGCAGGAGGCCTCGGCCCAGGCGGCGGCCGGCGGCGGCAGCGCGCTGCCCGCCGGCGAGGGCGCCGGCAACGGCTGCTTTTCCAGTTCGGCCAGGTAGGCCTGTTCGTCCAGTCCGCGGCTGCGCAGCAGGCCGCTGTCCCACAGCGAGTGCAGATTGCTGCCCTTGCCCTCGAACTGGATCTGCACGGTGTTGGCGCCCTTGTCGCGGGCGTAGCCGGCATGCAGCGGCTGTTGCACGTCGCCGGCGAAATGCACCACGAACTTCAGCGCCTGCACACGCGCGGCCTGCGGCTGGCTGCGGTCGGCGAGGATCGCGGCCTGGCGGCGCAGCGCTTCGACCGCGCAGTTGCCGTCCGGACAGTCGCGGGTCTGCTCGTAGTGGCAGTCGTTCTCGGCCAGGTTGACGTAGTGCCAGCGCGCGCTGCGCTTGCCCAGGTCGGGATCGTGTTCGCGGAGCTGGTCGGCCCAGTTGGCGACGCCGGCCAGGGTCGGGTCGGGTTCGCCCTGCAGCAGGGTACGGACCTGCGCGCGGGCTTGCGGGGTGAGCTGGGTGTCGGCGAGATCGGCGACCAGGCGGTGACCCAGCGGGCCCCAGGCGAAGGCGGCGCACGGTGTGGCGGCGAGGGCCGCGGCGAGCGCGGTGCAAACGAAGGGGGAGATTTTCATGCGCCGATTCTAGCCGGCGCCGACGACGCGGCCATGACGCGTGCCGGGTCTATTGCGTTGCCGCTCAGCATGGCGTAAGCCGTGCCAGGCGGCGTCGCCGACCGTGCCGAGCCGCGTCCGGGGACACGACCCGGCTGCCGGCTCAGAAGTACATCAGGTAGGCGACGCCGTAGGTGACCGGATCGAGCTTGGCCTTGCCGAGCGTGCTGCCGTCCACTTTCACGTCGCTGCGCATGCCGGTCCAGCGCGCATCCACGCGGATCGCGCTGCGTTCGCCGACCGCGAAATCCACGCCGGCATGCAGCGCCGGACCAATGGTGTCCTTGAACTTCACGTCGTTGGACGAAAACGCGCCCTTGCCGTCGCTGCCGAGGAAGGCGGTGTAGTTGAGGCCGGCGCCGACGAACGGGGAGATGTCGCCGTTGCCGTTGAAGTGGTACTGCAGCGAGATGGTCGGCGAGAGCATCCAGGCGCTGCCGATATCGCCGCCGCGGTCAACGCCGATCTTCTGCTGGCCGACCAGGCCCTGGATCTCCACGCCGAGGTTGCCGCGGAAGAAGTATTCGTAACTGAACGACACGGCCGGCGCGACGTCGGCGTCGAAGCGCTGGTCGCTGCCGCGCAGCGTGCCGTTGGACGACCCCGGCACCATGCCGTGCAGACCATAGCTGGTGGTGAAGTGGCCGGCCGACTGCGCCGCGGCGGGCAGGGCGATGCTGGCGAGGGCGGCGACGGCAAGGCGACGGAACAGGCGTGGCGGCATGGGAGACCCCGGTGGACGACGAGTGGGCGGATGCGAACCCCGTGTCGGCCCGGCGGGCACCGATCCACATCCGTGTGGCGCGTAGTCTGCCAGAGAAGCGGGGCGGACGCGCTGCGCTCCGGCGAGGCCGCGTGTGCGGCCCGCGTGTCGATCCGGTACGGCCATGCTCCGGAATGGCGCCGCTGCCGCGCGCGGCGCCGATCCTGTTGCCGCCGGCGCCGCAGGTCGCAGCGGCGCCGGCGCCCGTCTCAGAACTTCATCACGTAGGCCAGGCCGTACACCAGCGGATCGATGTGCGCGGTGCCCAGGTCGCTGCCGTTGACCTTGACCTTGCTGTCGATGTCGATCCAGCGCATGTCCACGCGCAGCGCCGACTTGTCGGTGAGCGCGATGTCCACGCCGGCATGCGCGGCCAGGCCCCAGGAGTCGTCCAGCTTGAGCTTGCTGCCGGCCAGCGCGCCGGTGGTCTTCTCGCTGAAGAAAGTGGTGTAGTTGAGGCCGGCGCCGACGAACGGCGAGACCTTGCCGGCGCTGTTGAAGTGGTACTGCAGCGACACCGCCGGCGGCAGGTGCTTGGTGCTGCCGACCTTGCCCACGCCCTTGACGCTGATGTCGTGCTCGAACGGCAGCGCGGCCAGCACTTCCACGCCCAGGTCCTGGTGCACGAAGTACTCGAAGGTCACCGTCGGCCGGATGTTGCTGTCGATGCGCAGCGGCAGGGTGCCGCCGGCGAGCGTGCCGTTGTCGGACTTCGGGTTGACCTGGTGGGCGCCGATGCCGATGGTCCAGTCGCCTTGCGACTGCGCCAGCGCCGGCAGGGCGCACAGGGTCAGGGCGGCGGCCAGGCCGGCGAGCAGGAGGGGGGAGGTGGTGCGCATGGTGGAGTCTCGGTTGGGTGTGGGCGCAGTGTCCGGCGCGCCGCCCCATGCCGCCTTGATCCTGATCAAACCGGCGTGTCCGGCGTGGCGCGGCCGGCCTGCTAGAATGGGATTTCCCCTTCCATCCGCCGCGCCAGGCGCGGCCGCAGGAGCTACTGAAATGGCAATCAAGGTCGGCATCAACGGTTTCGGTCGCATCGGGCGCAACGTGCTGCGCTCGGCGGTGCAGAATTTCGGCAGCGACATCGAGATCGTCGCCATCAACGACCTGCTTGAGCCGGATTATCTGGCCTACATGCTGCAGTACGACTCCGTGCACGGCCGCTTCGAGGGCGAGGTGTCGGTCGACGGCGGCCATCTGCTGGTCAACGGCAAGAAGATCCGCCTGACCCAGGAGCGCGATCCGGCGGCGCTGAAGTGGGGCGAGGTCGGCGTGGACGTGGTGATCGAGTCCACCGGCCTGTTCCTGACCAAGGAAACCGCGCAGAAGCACCTGGACGCCGGCGCCAAGAAGGTGATCCTGTCGGCGCCGTCGAAGGACGACACGCCGATGTTCGTGTACGGCGTCAACGACAGCACCTACGCCGGCCAGGCCATCGTCTCCAACGCCAGCTGCACCACCAACTGCCTGGCGCCGCTGGCCAAGGTGATCAACGACAAGTGGGGCATCAAGCGCGGCCTGATGACCACCGTGCACGCGGCCACCGCCACCCAGAAGACCGTGGACGGCCCGAGCAACAAGGATTGGCGCGGCGGCCGCGGCATCCTGGAGAACATCATTCCGTCCAGCACCGGTGCGGCCAAGGCGGTCGGCGTGGTGATCCCGGAGTTGAACAAGAAGCTCACCGGCATGAGCTTCCGCGTGCCTACCTCGGACGTGTCGGTGGTCGACCTGACCGTGGAACTGGAAAAGCCGGCCACCTACGCCGAGATCTGCGCCGAGGTGAAGGCGCAGAGCGAAGGCGCGCTGAAGGGCATCCTCGGCTACACCGAAGACAAGGTGGTGGCCACCGATTTCCGCGGCGACGCGCGCACCTCGATCTTCGATGCCGATGCCGGCATCGCCCTGGACGGCACCTTCGTCAAGCTGGTGTCCTGGTACGACAACGAGTGGGGCTACTCCAACAAGTGCCTGGAAATGGTCAAGGTGGTGGCGAAGTAAGCCGCCTGGCGTCGTCCACAAAGAAAGCGCCTTGCGGCGCTTTTTTTGTGGGCGATGACGTGCCCGGATGGAATGGCGCAGGTCCCATGCCTGCATGCTCCAAAGGACATGACACGCTCCAGGTGTCGCACGCCGGCTTGCCGGACAGATCGTGCAGGTGCTTCCTGCCCAGGTTGATGTTCGTGCGGTCGCGGCGGCACTGTTCAGGCTGGGGATCCGGATGGACTCAAGACCTGCCTGGCCTGAAGCCAATTCGATGCACTGCTATTGCCGGCATTGCTTCGCGAAAAGCTTCGGATAGTTCATTCTGGGGTCGATGCTTTTCAGGGGAATGGGCGTGGTGTTTTCGATTTCCTTTCCATCGAGGCCGATAAGCCTTGCGTGACATTCCTTGTCGATCACCACAAGGCAGGTCTTGCCGAAGATGGATTTGTCTTTGACGAGCGTTGCGGATAAGTTGAAAAAAAGCCACGGACATTCGAATTCCGTCACGATCCTGCTGCCGTCCTCGTTGAGGATCGTCAGGCACGGCGGCTGATGATCGCGTATGGGCAGCGCGAGGCACAGGATTTTCTTGTCGATGTACTTCGGGTGTCTGGTCGAGGACTTGCCGAAATACGAGGGTTTCTGTCCTGCAATGTAATAAAAGTCCCCGTAGTTATTGCCTTTCCTGTCGATCAGTACATCGCATGCCTCATAGCGGTTGAAATACCAGCACGACGATAGAAGGATGGGTTTGTCCAGAATTCTGTGAGTGATTCCCATGCCTCGTTGTGAGAGGTCGAAACAGGTGTCTCCGCCGCCATGTCCCCAGGCCGTTTCAAAATCTACCAGCGGTTCTCCCTCGGCGGTATATAGCTGGAATACTTTGCGTGTGTAGTGATCGATGGGGTTTTCGTCGTCGCGAATCCAGATCGAAAAAAAGTGCTCCTCGCCGCGCACGCGATGAACAGAAAATGGTTCTTCCCGGTAAGGGCCTTCCCATAGTTCCCTGAGTTCGTTTCTAAGCGTGTCGTAGAGCTGGATGCTGACCTGGGACAAGGGATTGTCCTTGTCCTTGGCCACTTGCAGCAACAGCCGTTGCGGCGTTATGGGAGCTGCATACAGGATGAGCTCGTCTTCAAGCAAGCGAACAAGGTTGCCGTTCCGAAAGGAGAAAATCGAGTTGGTAATGAATTCCCCTGAGAACTGGATTTCCGTCCAGTAATCGATCTGACGGTTGAAATCCGTTTCCCACTTGTCCCAGTTGTAGGGGAAGTGGCTTCCATTCAAGTCGGCGAATGTCTTTTCCGCCGTTTGGTAGACGATGTTTCCATTTCTTTCGATCAAGTATGTCTTGTTCTCTTCGCCAGCTGCGTAATACAGGCCAAGCTCTTCCAGCCAAAAGAAATAGAGGTCCGGGTACTTGTCCTGTAGCGTAAGGAAATCCATATCTGCTCGTTTTTTTGAGTTGCAAATTGAAGGGGTGTTGGACGGCCATTAGCTGCGCATCGGCCTTGCGCGGCCTGTTTTCCGCCGTTTTCGTTGCGTCTTTATTGCTATCCTCGACTTTCGCATGCAAGCCGGGGTGGTCGCTTGCCGCATCCACGATGATTGCATCGGTCCCAACGCGAGATCCACTCTTCGTGGCTGGAGTGGTTCTACGAGAGCCGATGGAGTCCTTGCGCCGTGTTTCAGGCCCACCAGCGCATGTCGTCACTGTGCTCGTGGGGTCGACACTGACCAGGGCCGGTTCGCTGAGGTGCGTGCGTCGACCTTGTCCAGGTGCTTGAGTGGTCTCGGCCATGCGACTGGCGGGATGCGTCTGTTCCCGTGCAGCGCTCGGCCCGTTCTGGCGCTGTCGCGTACACAGGTCGAGGCCATAACGGAAAAGGAGCGCTCACGCGCTCCTTTTGCGTTGCGGCGAGCCGCTGGCCCTGCCGCGGCGGGTCGGCTGCCGCAGGCTGGCTCGGCCTCGCGATTACAGCGCGTCGCGCGATTGGTTGCTTTCGTTCTGCTGGTAATCGGTGACCACGCCCTTGGCGTCGAATTCCACTTCCAGGTCGTACGACTTGACGTTGCGCGCGCCGACGCCATGCTCCTGCGCTTCGTTGATCGCCGGGCCGGTGTAGTAACCGGGTAGCATCCGCTTCAGCAGGCCGGTCGCGGTCTTGCGCGCCTTCTCGCCGTGAGATTCGCCGGGGCGATAGCTCCAGGACTTCTCGTAGCCGCCTTCCTTTCCGGACGTCCTGGAGACGTAGTTGGGCTCGCCATAGATCGCGCGCACCTGCTCCTTGGTGGTCTTGCCGATGACGATATTCTTCTTCACTGCATCCGGGGTGTAGAGCTCCGGATTGTCGACCTTTTCGGCCAGGGCGGGAACGGCGAAAGACCCGGCCAGCAGGGCCGAGATCAGCAGGGTGCGAAAGGGTTTCATGGTCATGTCCGTTTACCTGGGAAGTGGCGTCTGCAATCCAGAGTGCACCGGTCGCGTCGAGGCGATGCGTCGGGGCGGCATCAACGCGGCGCGACGAGCTTAGGCATGGCGAAATGACGCCGTCAATACAGCACGCACGGGCGTTCAGGCAGAGACGACGCCCTGCCGATGAGGTCGTCGCAGTCGTCGGCACACGGTCTGCGGGTGCCGCACAGGCGGCTGTGCCGACACCGCACGCGGCAGCCTGTGATCCGCTGCCGCTTTTGCGGTGGGCGCCAGTGTGTGCGGCCTACAGCGCCTGCAGGATCAGCGAGTGCCAGCCGGTGCGGTAGGTTTCGTAGCCGGGAGAGGCGGCGTGCGCGATGCAGTGCGGCCGGCCGTCGAGATCGATCAGCACGGCGCCGCGCGGCTGCTTGAACAAGGCATCGCGGCCGTCGAAGTCGATCCGGTCCTGAAGCATGCGCCCGGCCGAGTCGGCCAGCACCCAGCCCTGCGCATCGACGATGCAGACGCGGCTGCGGCCCCATTCGGATTCGGACAGCGGCGTGCGCTGCACGATCGTCTGCGCCAGCGCGTCCCAGCGGAACACGATGCCCAGCACGCCCAGCACGCGCCCATCCACGCGACCGCCGTCGCGCACCGTGCATGCGTACACCAGCACGCGCTCGCCATCGGCCAGCGCACTGGCATGCACGTCCTGAAAGCCGAATTCCTCGCCGCTGCGCGTGCGCATCGCGTGTTCGAACCATGGCTGCGCGGAGACGTCGCTGCCGACCGAGCCGAACTGCCGCGGCCGGCCGTTGGCGCGGATGCGGCCATCGCTTCCGGCCAGGATCAGGTCGAAGTAGACCGTGTACGAATCCAGGATCTGGCCCATGCGCCGCGAGGCGTAGGCCAGCGCCTCGGCATCGCTGTCGGCACGCGCCGCGGCGACCACCGCCGCGTCGGTGGCCCACCAGCGCACGTCGCAACTGCGCTCGTAGAGGTTGCGGTCGATCAGGTCGATGTTGCTCAGGGCCAGCTCGCTGAGCCGCGTGCGACGCACGTCGTCCTGCAGGCGGCCCAGTGTCTGCCGCATCTCCGTGCTGGTGCGCGCGGCGACCTTGTCCAGGTCCTGGGTGGCCTCGGCCACGCGTCGCGACAGCCCGTCCATTTCCTGCGCGATCACGCTGAAGCCGCGTCCGGCGGCGCCGATCCGCGCCGACTCGATGCGCGCGTTCATGGAGATCATGTGGGTGGTGCGGTTGATCGCGTCGATCCCCTGCAGCGAGCGGCGCAACTGGCCGAGCAACTGGTCGGACAAGCCGACGACGGCGCGAATATGGTCATCGATCCCCGCGTCGGCGGGGTGGGCGGGTAGGTTCATTCATGCTGCCGGTGGGGTGGGAGAAAACAGCAGACGGACGACGCGATAAGGGGTGTAGCGGCCGCCGGTGCACTGGGCTTGAGGGCGGTGTGAAGACCGTTTGTCGGAACGCCGGGCCTTGCGCTGACTGGGCTGCGGCCTCGTCCGTGGGCCGATGTCGGCGCCGAACTCGTCTACCATCTGCGCCAGGTCCGGCGCCGCCGGGCTCCCGGTGCGCGCCACGGGCGCCGCGCCACCGCCTGTGGAGATGTGAGACGAATGGACAAGTTGGTCGTGCTGGTGGTGTTTGCGGCGCTGGTGGTGCTGGCGTTGCCACTGCTGTCGATCGTGGCGTTGGTCGGGCAGTCGCGCCTGCGCCAGCGGCTCGCCGCACTGGAGGCGCAGGTGGCGCGGATGGCCGCCGCCACGCCTGCCGCCGCAACGGATCGCGCCGATTCCGCGGCCGCTGTCGCAGAGGGCCAGGCCGCCGTCGCCGAGTCCGAGGTCGAGGCGGAGGACATGCCGTTCGCTGCAGGCCTCGACCTTCCGCGTCCAGACCCGTTCGCCGAGCGCGCCGCGGCGCCGCCGCCGCTGCCGCTGCCGCCGCCCTTGCCGGTGCCTCCCAGGGGCGAGGATTTCGCGACGCTGGCCGCCGCGGTCGAACGCGCCGAGCAGCAGCAAGCCCAGGCGCGTACCGCCGCGACGGCCCAGCCCGCCGCGCCGCGTGGGCCGGATCCGATCGAACGGCTGTTGGGCGGGATCAAACGCTGGTTCACCGAGGGCAATGTCCCGGTCAAGATCGGCATGCTGGTGCTGCTGGCCGGCGTCGCCGCACTGCTGAAGTACGCCGGCGACCAGGGCTGGCTGCGCATGCCGATCCAGCTGCGCTACGCCGGCATCGCCGCCGCGTCGCTGGCCGGCCTGGCCTTCGGCTGGCGCCAGCGCACGCGCAAGCGCAGCTTCGCGCTGGCGCTGCAGGGCGGGGCGATCGGCGTGTTGCTGCTGACCGTGTTTGCCGCGTTCAAGCTGTCCGGGCTGATCCCCGCCGGCGCGGCGCTGGCGCTGAGCATCGCCCTGGTCGCGGGCATGTGCGTGCTGGCGGTGGCGCAGGAATCGCGCACGCTGGCGGTGCTGGGCACGCTGGCCGGCTTCCTCGCGCCGCTGTGGCTGTCCACCGGCAGCGGCAACCATGTGGCGCTGTTCTCCTACTACGCGCTGCTCAATGCGGCGGTGTTCGCGATCGCCTGGTACCGGCCGTGGCGGGTGCTGAACCTGCTCGGGTTCGGCTTCACCTTCGGCATCGGCACGCTGTGGGGCGTGTTGCAGTACCGGCCCGAGAAGTTCGCCAGCACCGAGCCGTTCCTGCTGCTGTTCTTCGCCTTCTACCTGCTGATCCCGATCCTGTACGCGCGGCGCCAGGCAGCGCGCAGCACGCTGATCGACGGCAGCCTGGTGTTCGGCACGCCGCTGATCGCGTTTTCGCTGCAGGCGGGGCTGCTGCGCGGCGACGGCCTGCCGTTGGCGCTGTGTGCGCTGGGACTGGCGGCGATCTATGCCCTGCTGGCGGCGGCGCTGATCCGGCGCGCGAGCTTCGCGGTGCTGGGGCAGGCGTATGCGGTGCTGGCGGTGGGGTTCGCCACGTTGGCGGTGCCGCTGGCGCTGTCCGCGCGCGCGACCGCCAGCGTGTTCGCATTGGAGGGTGCGGCGTTGGCGTGGCTGGGCCTGCGCCAGCGGCGCTGGCTGCCGCAGTTCAGCGGCGCCGGCCTGCAACTGGCGGCGTCGTTCGGTTTCCTGGTGGGCGTGGAGAACATCGCCCAGGACACCCAGGCGGTGGCCAACGCCACCTTCATGAGCGGGCTGCTGCTGGCCCTGGCCGGCTTCGCCAGCGCCTGGTGCTACCGCCGTGGGCGGGCCGCCGTGCCGGCGCTGGGCTACTACGTGTGGGGGCTGTTCTGGTGGTGCGGGATCGGCGTCACCGAGATCGTGCGATTCGTCGACGCCGACGCGCGTGCCGACGTGCTGCTCGCCTGGGTCGCAGTCAGCGGCTGGCTCGCCGCCGAGGCGCAGCGGCGCTGGCCGGCACTGGCGCTGGCCGCGACCACGCTGGGTGGCCTGGCCCTGGCCTTGCCGCTGGCGGTCTGGCAGGCCGATGTGCACGGGCAGCCGTTCGCCGGGCATGGCGCCTGGGCCTGGGCGCTGTTCGCGGTGCTCGGCGTGCGCAGCCTGCTGTGCCTGCGCGACAGCGGTGGCGGCGTCGCGCGTGCGGCGCAGTTCGTATGGTGGCTGGTGTGGCCCAGCGTGGTCGGGCTGCTGTGCACCTGGATCGCGCTGCACAGCGAGCTCGCCGCCGGCTGGCGCTGGATGCTGTTGCTGGCGCCCTGGTTGCTGGCGACGGCGCTGTCGCTGTGGCGCTGGAATTGGCTGGCGGCTCCGCTGGGTGCGGCATTCGCGCCGTGCCGCGGCGCGCTGCAGAGCACCTACTTCGGTCTGCTGGCGGTGGCCTGGCTGTACAGCCTGAGCCTGCCCGGCAGCAGCGCGCCGCTGCCCTGGGTGCCGGTGCTCAATCCGCTGGAACTGACCCAACTGGCGCTGCTGGTTCTGGGCGTGCGCTGGACCCGCACCGCGGAGCTGCCGGCGCTGCTGCGGCCCTGGCGCACCCAGCTGTTGGCCGGTGCCGGCTTCCTGTGGATCACCAGCGTCACCCTGCATGCGGTGCATTACTGGGCGGCGGTGCCGTGGCCCGGCGTGCTCGGCAATGGCGTGGCGCAGACCAGCCTGACCGTGGTCTGGAGCGTGCTGGGCGTGCTTGGCTGGGTGCTGGGCTCGCGGCGCGGCCAGCGCGGCCTGTGGCTGGCCGGCGCGGTACTGATGGCGGTGGTGCTGGGCAAGCTGCTGCTGGTGGACCGCGGCAACCTCGGCAACGTCGCCGGCATCGCCTCGTTCATCGCGTACGGGTTGTTGTGTACGGTGGTCGGCTATCTGGCGCCGGCGCCGCCGCGCGCTGCCGAACCGGTCGAGGAGGCCATCCCATGATCCGACGTGCGCTGTTTCCGTTGTTGCTGGCTGGGTTGCCGCTGTGCGCGTTCGCCGCCAGCCAGCGCGACGACTACGCCCAGCAGTGGCCGCTGACCCTGCAGGACGCCGATGCCGGCGCCTATCGCGTGCAGCTCGACGATGCGGTCTACCGCAGCGCGCAGCGCGCCTCGCTGGGCGACGTGGAGGTGTTCAACGCGGCCGGCGACCCGCTGCCGGCGGCCCTGTTCGCCGCCGAACAGGCCGAGACGGCGCCGCGCCGGCAGCCGTTGCCGTGGTTTCCGCTGCCGGCGGCGCCCGACGGGCGGACCCCGGATCTGGAGCTGATCGCCGAGCGCGACAGCGACGGCAGTGTGCGCCGCATCCAGACCCGCGTGGCCGGCGCTGGCTCCGACGCGGGCGCTGCCGGCTGGCTGGTCGATGCCAGCGCGTTGCATGCGCCGCTGCGCGCACTGTCGCTGCAATGGGCCGCCGCTGCGCAGCCACAGCAAGCGCGCTACCGCGTCGAGGGCAGCGACGATCTGCGCGACTGGGAGGTGCTGGTGGCCGATGCGACCCTGGTCGACCTCAGCAACCAGGGGCACCGGCTGCAGCAACTGCGCATCCCCATCGGCCGCGAAGTGCACTATCTGCGCCTGCTGCCGCTGGCCGGTGCCGGCGCGCCGCCGCTGACCGGGGTGGAGGCCGAACTGGCACCGACGCCGGTCGTCGCCGACTGGCATTGGCAACAACTGGACGCGGCGAGCACCGATCCCGCGCAGCACGGCTATGCCTTCGTGTCGCCGGGGCGCTACCCGGTGACGCGCGTCGACATCGCCTTGCCCGGCAACAACGCCATCGAATGGCGCGTGCAGAGCCGCGACAGCGCCGAGGCGCCGTGGCAGGACCGCGCCGGTCCATGGCTGGCCTACCAGGTGGGCGGCGGCAGCCGCTCGCCGCCGCAGGCGCTGACTGCGCCGGTGCGGGACCGCTACTGGCGGTTGCTGGCGGCGCAGGACCCGGGCCGCCAGCGGCCGGCGCTGCGCCTGGGCTACCAGCCGGAGACGCTGGTGTTCCTGGCGCAGGGCGCGCCGCCTTATGCGCTGGCCGCCGGCAGTGCGCGCACCCAGCGTGCACAGGCGCCGCTGGCCGCCGCGTTGCAGGCCTTGCACACCCAGCGTGGGCCGCAATGGGCGCCGGCCACTGCCAGCCTCGGCGCGGCGCAGCCACTGGCCGGTGCCGCGGCACTGCAGGCGCCACCGCCGCCGCGCGACTGGAAGACCTGGCTGCTGTGGGCGCTGCTGGTCGGCGGTGCGCTGCTGGTGGTCGGTTTCGCGCTCAGCCTGCTGCGCAAACCCGGCGCCGGCGAGGGCGCGGGCTGATCGATGCCGCGGCGACGGCGCGCGCGCCGCGCCGCGCGCGCGGGGCAGCGCACCGTCCCCCATCGATTTGCCGCTGTGCGGCCGACGCCGGACAATGGCGGTTTCGCCGCTGCGCGGCGATCGGCCGAACGGCGTGCACCCGACGTTCCGATGCCGACGCCGATACTGCCCCGATGGCGCGGTTTTCCCTTTGCAACCCCACGAAAGCGAGCAATCACATGTCCATCCTGCGAATGACCGATCTCGACCTGTCCGGCAAGCGCGTGCTGATCCGGCAAGATCTGAATGTGCCGATCGACAATGGCCTGATCACCTCCGAGCAGCGCATCCTGGCCTCGGTGCCGACGCTCAAGCACGCGCTGGAGCAGGGCGCGGCGGTGATGGTGACCTCGCATCTGGGCCGGCCCAAGGAAGGCGTGTGGACCCAGGAGGATTCGCTGGAGCCGGTGGCCATCCGCCTGGCTGCCCTGCTCGGCGTCGACGTGCCGCTGATCCGCGACTGGGTCGATGGCGTGGACGTGCAGCCCGGGCAGATCGTGCTGCTGGAGAACTGCCGCATGAACGTCGGCGAGGGCAAGGACGACGAGGCCCTGGCGAAGAAGTACGCGGCGCTGTGCGACGTGTTCGTGATGGACGCGTTCGGTACCGCGCACCGTGCGCAGGCGTCCACCCATGGCGTGATCAGGTTCGCCCCGGTCGCCGCCGGCGGCCCGCTGCTGATGGCGGAGCTGGATGCGCTGGCCAAGGCGCTGGAGCAACCGGCCAAGCCGCTGCTGGCGATCGTCGCCGGCAGCAAGGTCTCGACCAAGCTGGAACTGCTGTCCAACCTGGTGGACAAGGTCGATCAGCTGATCGTCGGCGGCGGCATCGCCAACACCTTCATCGCCGCGGCCGGGCATGCGGTCGGCAAGTCGCTGTGCGAGCCGGACCTGCTCGACACCGCGCGCAAGATCGTGGCCGACGCCAATGCGCGCGGCGCGGCGATCCCGCTGCCCAGCGACGTGGTGGTGGCCAAGCAGTTCATGCCCGACGCCGAGGCCACGGTGAAGGCGGTCACCGACGTCGCCGACGACGACCTGATCCTGGACATCGGCCCGCAGACCGCCGCGCACTACGCCGAGCTGATCGCCAAGGCCGGTACCGTGGTCTGGAACGGCCCGGTCGGCGTGTTCGAGTTCGACGCCTTCGGCAAGGGCACCGAGACCCTGGCGCGGGCGATCGCCGCCTCGTCGGCGTTCTCCATCGCCGGCGGCGGCGACACCCTGGCCGCGGTCGACAAGTACGGCATCGCCGAGCAGGTCAGCTACATCTCCACCGGCGGCGGCGCGTTCCTGGAGTTCCTGGAAGGCAAGACCCTGCCGGCGGTGGCCGCACTGCAGGCGCGCGGCGCGTGAGCGCCGCCGACGTCCTGTTCTTCGACCTGGACGGCACCCTGGTCGATTCGGAGGCCGGCATCGTCGGCAGCCTGCGCCATGCCTTCGCCGAACTGGGTCAGCCGCTGCCGACCCCGGCGCAGTTGCGCGCCTGGATCGGTCCGCCGCTGCGCGACAGCTTCCAGCAGCACTTCGGCGGCGATGCGGCGTTGGTGGAGCAGGCGTTGACGCTGTACCGCAGCCGCTACGACAGCCACGGCTGGCGCGAGCACACGGTGTTCCCGGACATCGGCGCGGCGGTGGAGGCGGTGGCTGCGGCCGGTCACCGCTTGGCGGTGGTGACCTCGAAGAACGAACGCTTCGCGCGGCGCATCGTCGAGCAGTTGCCGTTCGGCGCTCGCTTCGAGGAGATCGTCGGTGCCAGCGACGACGGCGCGCGGCGGGCCAAGCCGGACCTGATCGCGGAGGCGCTGCGGCGGCTTTCTGTCGTGCCGGCGCAGTGCCGCATGATCGGCGACCGGCGCATGGACATCGACGGCGCGCGCCATCACGGCATGCGCAGCATCGGCGTGCTGTGGGGCTTCGGCGATGCCGAGGAACTGCGCCAGGCCGGTGCCGATGTGCTGGCGCAGTCGCCGGCGCAGTTGCCGGCGCTCGTCGCGGCCTGAATGGGCACGTGCGCCGGTGCGTCCGGCGCACAGGGCGCTGGCTGCGCATGCTGCGTCGCCTGCCCGCGCGGTGGCCGCGGGCCGGCGGCTGTTGGTGTGGCATGACCACATACTGTCCCGCATTGTCCGCACGCTATGCCGGGCCGCGCGTGCGTCTATGCCGAAATGCCATGCTGTGTGATGGGCGCGTGTGCTAGCTTTGAGCGCTTTTTCCAAGGATGCCATCATGATCGAACGCCAGCGCCGCACCAAGATTCTCGCCACCCTCGGTCCGGCCACCGACCCGCCCGGCGTGCTCGAGGATCTGTTCCGCGCCGGCGTCAACGTGGTGCGGTTGAACTTCAGCCACGGCGATCCGTCCGGCCAGGCCAAGCGCGCCGCCGAAGTGCGCGCCGCCGCGGCCCGCGTCGGCGCCGAGATCGGCATCCTCGCCGACCTGCCCGGTCCGAAGATCCGCATCGAGCGCTTTGCCCAGGGCAAGGTCTCGCTCAAGCTCGGCGACCGCTTCGACCTCATCGCCGACCCCAATGCCGCGCCGGGCGACGCCAGCCAGGTCGGCGTCAGCTACCTGGGCCTGCCGCAGGACGTGGCGCCGGGCGACGTCCTGCTGCTGGACGATGGCCTGATGCAGCTGAAGGTGGTCGAGGTGCAGGGCGAGCGCATCGTCACCAGCGTGCTCAACGACGGCGTGCTGTCCGATCGCAAGGGGCTCAACAAGCAGGGCGGCGGCCTGTCGCTGGGCGCGCTGACCGAGCGCGACAAGGAACTGATCGGCATCGTCGCCAAGATCGGCGTGGACTTCATCGCGGTGTCGTTCTGCCGCAACGCCGAGGACATGAACGAGGCGCGGCGCATCGCCCGCGCGCACGGCTGCGACGCGGCGCTGGTGTCCAAGATCGAGCGCACCGAGGCGATCGAGAACCTGAGCGAGATCGTCGAGGCCTCGGACGTGGTGATGGTCGCGCGTGGAGACCTGGGCGTGGAAATCGGCGACGCCGAGCTGCCGGGCCTGCAGAAGAAGATCATCAAGGAATCGCTGGCGCAGAACAAAGTGGTGATCACCGCCACGCAGATGCTGCAGTCGATGGTGGAAAGCCCGATCCCGACCCGCGCCGAAGTGCTGGACGTGGCCAACTCGGTGATCGACGGCACCGACGCGGTGATGCTGTCGGCCGAGAGCGCCGCCGGCGCCTATCCGATCCGTGCGGTCGAGGCGATGGCGCGCATCTGCCTGGGCGCCGAGCGCCAGTTCGAGACCGAAACCGACTTCGGCATGGCCCCGCGCAACCTCGAGCGCGCCGACCAGGCCATCGCCATGGCGACGATGTTCCTGTCCCAGCATGTGGGCGTGCGCGCGATCGTGGCGATGACCGAATCCGGCGGCACCCCGCGTTACCTGTCGCGCTTCCGCGCCAAGGCGCCGATCTTCGCGGTGACCCGCCACGACGGCGCGCGCCGGCACATGGCGATGATGCGCGACGTGTTCCCGATCAACTTCGACAGTCGCGGCCTGACCCCGCGCGAGGCCGCGCGCGGCGCGATCCGCGTGCTGGTCGAAGCCGGCCTGCTGGCGCCGGGCGACCGCGTGGTGTTCACCAGCGGCGAGCACATGGAAACCCACGGCGCGACCAACACCCTGCGCCTGCTCGAGGTCGGCCCGGACGGCCGTGCCAGCGGCCTGGGCGAACTCTGAAGGACGCGGCGCGGCGGCTCCGGCCGCCGCGCCGTCGGCAATACCTGTTCGATCGCGCATGGAACGGCGCGGCGCCCTCCCGTTCCCTGATCGTGCGACACCCCCATGACGTCCCCAAGCGCGCACGCCGAACTCGGGCTGGACCTGCCCGAGCGCCCCGGCACGCATTGCCTTGAACACCTGATCCAGGCCTCGGCCACGCGCGAGCTGGTGGTCACCGAGGATATCCGCGACCGCCGCGGCATCCTGCTCGTCGCCAAGGGCCAGCGCATCAACGCCGGCCTGCGCGAGCGCCTGATCGCGCGGCGCCTGCTGCGTCCGCTGGAATCCTCGCTGGCGTTCTGCGAGGAACTGCGCCCGAGCGAAGTGCAACTGGCCGCGCAGCGCGAACTGGACGAACACCCGCACCTGCGGCAGTTGCTGGGCGAGCAGGCGCAGCCGGTGATGGCCATGCTGGCCCGCGCCCGCACGCTGGGCGCGCCGGGCACCTTGCTGACCACCCTCGGCCAGACCCGGCCGGCCGCGTTCTCGCACGCGGTGCGGGTGGCGATGCTGGTGTCCTGGCTGGCGGCGCTGCTGTCGCGCTCGGATGCGGCGATGCGCGAGGCCGCGGAAGTCGGCCTGCTGCACGATCTCGGCGAGATGTACGTGGATCCGGTGGTGCTGGAGATTCCGGAGGCGCAGCAGGACTTCGCGCAGTGGCGCATGCGCTGCGTGCACCCGGTGATCAGCGCCGCGCTGCTGGGCGAATCCGGCGTGTACTCGGCGCAGCAGGCCGCGGCCGCACGCGAGCACCACGAACGCATCGACGGCTCCGGCTATCCGGTCGGCGCGTCGGCGCTGTCGCCGTTGGGCCGGTTGATCTCCTGTGCCGAAGCGCTGGATGGGTTGTTCGAACGCGAGCAGGGCCATGCGCAGGCGCTGGCGCGGATGCGCATCGCGCTGCGCGTGGTGCCCGGACAGTTCCCGCGCGACGTGGTCGACCTGCTGACCGAGCGCCTGCGCGACTGCGCGCTGGAACAGGCGCCGGCGCACGATCCGCAGCACCTGCGCGAGGTGGTGGCCGCCCTGCTCGACGGCCTGGAACGGGCACGCGACGAGGCGTTGCGGCTGCAGCGCGGCGGCGACCTGCGCGAGGACGAGCGCGCGGCCTTGCAGCATCTGCTGCTGTTGATCGTGGGCTACATCATGGCCATCCACGATTCCGGCGCCGGCAAGATGGTCGAGCAACTGCCGTGGCTGATCGCCGCGCCGGAAGCGGCCGAGGAAGTCGATCGCGTCTGCTGCGAACTGCGCTGGCAGCTGCCGGGGCTGCGCCACCACGCCGCGTTGCTGGCGCACCGCCGCGCGCGCAGTGCCGACGACTGGCAGCCGTTGCTCGATGCGCTCGACATCGCCTTGCCGACAGCGCAGGGCGCGCCTGCGCCGGTGCCGGCCCTGGACGCCGCGCCGCTGCAGACCGCGCAGGCCGAACAAGAGGCGCAGTGTGACGCAATGACGGATGCACTTGGCTGACGTGCCGGGAACATGCACGGTCTACGCCTGTAACCGCTTGCAATTCCCGCGGTAACGGAATGCATGCAGGCCGGCCCGGTATAATGGGCGTTCCCCCGCTGCAGCCATCAGGAACCGTATGAGCATCGAACAGCTTGCCGAAACCGCACAGGCAATGGTCGCCCCGGGCAAGGGCATCATCGCGATCGACGAATCCACCAGCACCATCGCCAAGCGCTTCGCCGGCGTGGGCATCGAGAATGTCGAAGAGAATCGCCGTGCCTACCGCGAGCTGCTGCTGACCACGCCCAAGCTGAGCGACCACATCTCCGGCGCGATCCTGTACGACGAGACGATCCGACAGAAGACCAAGGACGGCGTGCCGTTCGCCAAGTACATGGCCGAGCACGGCATCATCCCTGGCATCAAGGTCGACAAGGGCACGCATCCGCTGGCCGGCATGCCGGGCGAACTGATCACCGAAGGCCTGGACGGTCTGCGCGCGCGCCTGGAGGAGTACTACAAGCTCGGCGCGCGCTTCGCCAAGTGGCGTGCGGTCATCACCATCGGCGAGGACATCCCGTCGGGCGTGTGCATCGAGACCAATGCGCATGCGCTGGCCCGTTATGCCGCGCTGTGCCAGGAGCAGGGCCTGGTGCCGATGGTGGAGCCGGAAGTGCTGATGGACGGCGACCACGACATCGAGACCTGCTACGAGGTCACCGAAGCCACGCTGCGTTCGCTGTTCGGCGCGCTGTACGAGCAGAACGTGGTCCTGGAAGGCACCATCCTCAAGGCCTCGATGGTCATCGCCGGCAAGGACTGCGACGAGCAGGCCAGTGTCGAGGAAGTGGCCGAGTCCACCGTGATGTGCCTCAAGAGCACCGTGCCGGCGATCCTCCCGGGCATCGTGTTCCTGTCCGGCGGTCAGACCGACGAGCAGTCCACCGCGCACCTCAACGCGATGAACCAGCTCGGCAACCTGCCGTGGCCGCTGAGCTTCTCCTACGGCCGCGCCATGCAGCAGGCCGCGCTGAAGCTGTGGGCGCAGGACATGAAGGGCAATTTCGCCAAGGCGCAGCAGGTGGTGTATGAGCGCGCCAAGGAAAACGGCCTGGCCGCGCTGGGCAAGTGGCAGGGCTGATCGGCCCCGCAACGCCTGCGAGGAAAGAAAAACGCCGGCATCGCCGGCGTTTTTCGTTTAGGGGCCATCGTGTTGCGGGAGCCGGCAGCGGAGCTTGCGCACTGGTGGCCAGGCCGCAGGGCGCGTCGGCGAGGCACGCCGCGGCGCTCAGGGCGCCAACGCCGCCGGCGCGTGGAAGCGATAGCCGCTGTTGCGCAAGGTCTTCACCGGCAGCGGGCGTCCGCTGATTTCCTCCACGCGGCGCCGCAGGCGGTACATCTGCGTGTCCAGCCGCCGCCGGTCGTACTCGAGGAAGTTCACCCCCAGCGCGTCGGCGATCTCGCGGTGGCCCACGCTCTCGCCGGCATGGCGCATCAGGCAGGCCAGCACCAGCAGATCCTGGCGCGACAGCGGCACCGGCGGCGCGTTGGGAACGTTTAGGCGTGCGGCGGCCAGTTCCAGGACCCAGCGCGCCGCCGGTGGCGGCAGGGCCAGGCGCCGGCCCAGCGACGCCAGCGTGGCGGCGAGTTCGTCCAGATCGACGCCCTTGCCCAGGTAGTGGTCCACGCCGAGTTCCAGTCCCGCGATGCGGTCGCTGGCGGTGTTGCGTGCACTGAACACCACGATGCCCAGCCGATGGCCGGCACGCCGCAGTTCACTGACCAGTTCCAGGCCGCTGCCGTCGGGAAGACCGACGTCGATCACGGCCATGGTGTGGCGCGCCGGATCGAATCGTTGCCGGAAGCCGGCGATGCTGTCCACGCAGAGGACGACGTAGCCCAGATCCTGCAGGAACTCGCCGAGTTCTTCGCACAGCACCGGCTCGTCCTCGAGCAGGATCACCTCGGACATGGAGTCGCGTCCTCGCGCAGTGCGGTTTGCTGTAACGTCATCGGCTGGCAAGGGTGCGGTATGGCGAATGATGGCGCAATGGTGGCGCTGGCTGGTGGGCGCATGGCTCGTGGTGGGCGTGGCCGTGGCCGCCGACGCGGCGCCATCCGCGGTCGCGGCGCTGCCGCTGACCAGCGCGCACCAGGATGCGAGCGGGTATCTGCAGCGCCTGGACGATCCGCACGGCCGACTGGACGTGGTGCAGGCCGCCGCCGCGACCGGCTGGACCCGGCTGCCCGACGGCCTCAACGCGGGATTCGCCGACGGTGCCGTGTGGCTGCGCCTGCCTGTTCATGTCCAGAGTGTACCGCCCGGCGGCTGGATGGTGCGATTGAGCAATGCCTTGCTCGACGACGTGCAGGCCTACGTGCGGCCCGAGGGCGGCGCCTGGCGCGCGCTGGGGGACAGCGGCGAACGCGTGCCGCGGCGCGATTGGCCGGTGGACTACCGCAGCCCCGTCTTCCAGTTCGCGCCAACGCATGCGGGCGATTACGAGGTGCTGCTGCGGTTGCGCAGCAAGAACGCGTTGGTCACCCGTCTGGACGTCTGGCAACGCCTGCCCTTCGATAACCACTCGCGGCGCGAGGGGCTGCAGTTCGGCCTGTATTTCGGCTTCTACCTGTTGCTGCTGTGCCTGCACGTGTTGTTCTGGCTCGCCACGCGCGCGCGCATGAGTGGCCTGTTCGTGGCCTATCTCGGCGGCTGCGTGTTCAACGAAGCGATGTCCATCGGCCTGGTGCAGCAGGTCACCGGCATGCCGATGGCGTGGAGCGACACGCTGTTGGGCATCAGCATCGCCTGCAGTCTGACGGTGGGATTCCAGGTCGCCAGCCGGCAACTGAACCTGCGCGCCTTTCATCCGCGGCTGGTGCGCTGGGGCACACGTCTGCTCTGGGCGGTCGCGTTCGGGTGCGCCGTGTTCGTGCTCGCCGGCCACTACGCCTGGGGCATGCAGCCGGTGCAGTCGCTGGGTCTGCTGGAGATCCTGCTGCTGGCGGGGCTGGGGCTGCACCTGCTGTGGCGCCGCTATCGGCCGGCGCTGTTCTTCGTGCTCGCGTTCTTTCCGTTCTATCTGGGGGTGATGTTGGGCTTCCTGCGCAACCTCGGATTCGTCCCGGTCAATGCGTGGACCCAGTACGCCACCACGTTCGGCACCATGCTGCACATGACGCTGCTGAGCGTGTTCCTCATCGGCCGTTACGAGCGGCAGCGCCGATTGCGCGAACGGCGGCATGCCGAGGTCGCGGTGGCACTCGCGCGCAGGCACGGTCTGGCGCTGGAGCGTGACGTGGCGTTGCGCACCGCAGAGCTGCGCAACGAAATCGGCAGGCGGCAGGCGCTGGAGAACGACCTGCGCGGCTTGCTGCAGACCGAGCGCAAGGTCATGCAGGAGCAACGCGATTTCGTGGCGATGGTGTCGCACGAGTTCCGCACGCCGCTGGCCGTCATCATGACCTCGGCGCAACAGCTGGCGCGCAAGCTGGATGCGCCGCCGGAACGCAATCGCGTGCGCTGCGGCAACATCCGCGACGCGGCGCAACGGCTGCTGGCGCTGGTGGACGAGTATCTCGCCGACGACCGCATGGGCGAGGCGGCCTCGGAACTGCGGCTGCAGCCGTGCGCCCTGCGCGTCCTGCTCGACGACCTGTGCGGTGACTTCCCGCCGCAGCGCGTGGTCTGCGAGGTTCTCACCGACGACGATGGTCTGCTCACCGACACCGGACTGCTGCGGGTGGCCGTGCGCAACCTGCTCGCCAATGCCGACCGCCATTGCCCGGCGGGCATGGCCATCCGCGTGCGCGTCCGCGGCAGTGCCGGAGGGCTGCGGCTGGAGGTCGCCAATCCGGGCGAACGCATCGCGCCTGCCGAACGCGAGCGGCTGTTCCAGAAGTACTACCGCGGCGAAAGCGCGCGGCATGCGCCGGGCGCGGGGCTCGGTCTGTACCTGGTGCGGCGCATCGCCGAACGTCTTGGGGGATGGGTAGGCCTGGCCAGGCAGGCACCCGACGAGTCGGTCTGCTTCGTATTGCTGCTGCCGCGCCGCCCGGATACACAGCTCGCAGTGTCGCGCGTGCCGCCGGCGATGGATGCCTGATCGCAGGCGGCCGTGCGTATCCCGACGCACGCCCTGCGCCAACAGCAAAAACAATCGGGCGCGGCGACGACCGATCGCCGCGCGTTCGTGCAGAGAGCCCGGTGCCGATTCGTGTGCCGGCGAGGGCCGTGACGAAAGCCGTGCCATGACCCGACGACACCGCCGCGCGGTGTCGTCAGGTCATTCCCGGCTACTGCCGGATGATGCAGCTGTCCGCGGAGGCGTTGGACGCGCCCGGGCTGCAGGCGACCGCCGGGGCGCGGATGCCGCCGTCGACGATCAGGATCGAGTCGGTGGCGGCCGTCACGGTGCCGCTGCTGCCGCCATGTGCCGCGGCCGCCAGTTGCCTGGCCGTCTCGTCGGCCTTTTGCGGACTGGTTTCTGTCGTGCTGCCGCCATCGCTGGTCACCGTGGCGGCGGCGACCGAGGTGTTGATCGCCTGCACGGTGGTGGTGGGCAACTGGACAGCGCCGCCGCCATCGCCGTTGCCGGCGACCACGTTCAACAGGCCATCGACGTAGCTGATGGTGTAGTTGGACAGCCCTGCGCCGGTGGCGCCGGAGGCGGTGATGGCGTAGTTGCCGACCGCAGCGCCGTTGCCGGCACCGGCACTGTTCAGGGCGACGCCGGAGACGGTGTCGCGGTTGAGCAGGCCGGAGACACGGTAGCCGGTGAGGGTGGCGGTGCTGCCGACGGTCTTGCTGGCATCGCTGGCGACGATGCGCAAGGTGGCCGGATCGACGCGCAGGCTGCCGTCGACGTAGCTGACGACGTAGTTGGACAGCCCTGCGCCGGTCGCGCCGGAGGCGGTGATGGCGTAGTTGCCGACCGCGGCGCCGGCACCGGCGCCGGCGCTGCCCAGGGCGACGCCGGAGACGGTGTCGCCGTTGAGCAGGCCCGAAACGCGGTAGCCACTGAGGTTGATGGTGCCGCCGTAGGTCTTGTTGGCGTCGTTGGCGACGATGCGCAGGGTGGCCGGATCGACACGCAGGCTGCCGTCGACGTAGCTGACGACGTAGTTGGACAGCCCGGCGCCGGTCGCGCCGGAGGCGGTGATGGCGTAGTTGCCGACCGCGCCGCCGGCACCGGCGCCGGCGCTGCCCAGGGCGACGCCGGAGACGGTGTCGCCGTTGAGCAGGCCCGAAACGCGGTAGCCGCTGAGGGTGACGGTGCCGCCGTAGGTCTTGTTGGCGTCGCTGGCGACGATGCGCAGCGTCGCCGGATCGACGCGCAGGCTGCCGTCGACGTAGTTGACGACGTAGTTGGACAGCCCGGCGCCGGTCGCGCCGGAGGCGGTGACGGCATAGTTGCCCACTGCGGCGCCGCTACCGGCGCCCGCGCTGCTCAGCGCGACCGCGGAGACGCTGTCGCTGCCGATCAGGCCGGAAACGCGGTAGCCGCTGAGGTTGAGGGTGCTGCCGTAGGTCTTGGAGCCCGAGGTCGCCGTCACCGTCAGCGTCGCCGGGGTGATGGCGATGCCGCCGGAGACCACGTAGCCGATGTCGTAGCCCTGTTGCGAGGACGCCAGGCCACCGATCTGCAGCATGCCGTTGCCGGTCGTATAGCTGCCGACGCCATTGCCTGCGGTCGCGTAGCGCAGCGACGATCCGAACAGCAGGCTGGGGTTGAATGCGCCGCCGGCCGTGTAGGACGAGATCGTGCCGCTGACACCGTTGCCATCGTAGGTCTTGTCGAGCCCGGAGAGGCTGGTGCTGATCGTCAACGGGGTCAGGAAGCTGCGCAGCAGCGGCGTGCCCATGTGTTCGTACAGGCGCCAGGTCTGGCCGGTGCCGCCGCGGTTGTCGATCGCCCAGCCGGCATCGGTGAAGGTGGACAGCGTGTTCAACGCGCTCCAGGACCTGCCGCCGCTGATCGCATCGATGCTGCCGGTGTTGCTGCCCGCCAAGCGCAGGCCGGCGTTGATCGGATTACCGCCGATGTCGGTGGCGAAGAAGCTGGCGTTGATCGTGCCACTGTTGGTGCCGACCAGGCCGCCGACGGCGTTGCTGCCGCCTATGTCGCCGATGGCGTAGCTGGCGTTGATGATGCCGCCATCGTTATAGCCGACCAGACCGCCGAGATACTGGGTGCCGATCACGCCACGGCCGCCGGCATAGGCCGCGTTGATGGTGCCGGTCAGGTTGTAACCGACCAGGCCGCCCGCATACTCGGTGGCGGCGATGAAACCAGTGGCATAGACACGGGCCAGACTGCCTCGAGAGTTGTACCCGACCAGCCCGCCGATGTACCACGTGCCGGAAACATCGCCGACGGCGTAAGCGTCGCTGAGGCTTGTGCTGAAGAGGTTACCGACCAGTCCGCCGACATAGCTGACTCCCGATGCGCCACCGGTCGCGTGCGCGTTCGTGATGGTCCCCCTGTTCGCCACTCCGATCAGCCCGCCGACGTAGTTCGAGCCGGAGACGCTCCCGCTGGCCTGCACATTGGTGAGGGTAGCGGTGGACGCCTGGCCTAGCAGACCGCCCGCATGCGTGGTGGTCGCGGTGACGTTGCCGCTGGCCGAGGCGTTCTGGATCTGGCTCTGATTGGCGTTGCCGATCAGCCCGCCGACATGGTCGCCGCTGGCAGTGCTGGTGCTGGTCGCGCTGCCGCTGGCCTGCACGTTGCTGTAGTTGCCCTGGTAGTCGTTGCCGACCAGGCCGCCGACACTGCTGCCGCCGGAGACCGTGCTCGACGAGGACGACGCGTTGATCGTGCCGCTGGCGTTGCTGCCGATCAGTCCGCCGACGTAGTTGCCGCTGTAGGGGCCGCCGCTGCCGACCACGCTGCCGCTGGTCTGCGCGCCGGTGATCGTCCCGGCGTTGTTGTAGCCGGTGAGGCCGCCGATGAAGTTGCCGGTGCCGCTCATGGTGCCGGTGACGCGGATGCCGCTGAGCGTGCCGGCATTGAAGCCGGCGACGCCGCCCACGTAGGCAGTGCCGGTGACGGTGGCGCCGGTCAGGGCGAGGTTGACGATCCGGCTGGCGGCGCCGGTGTTGCCGAACAGGCCGACGTAGGACGTGCCGCCGCGGGCGATGGTCAGCGCGGAGATCGTGCGGTTCGCGCCGTCGAGGCTGCCGGTGAAGGCGTTGTTGCTGTCGCCGACCGGGCTGAAGCCGGCGCTGCTCCACATGCCGCTGGCGTTGCTGCCGGCGGTTTGGCTGGCGTCGATGTCGGCCGACAGGCTGTAGTTGGCCGCCATGTTGTACGCCATCAGTTGCAACTGGTGTGCGTTGCCGATGGTGGTGCTGTACTCGCTGGCCAGGAACGGGCGCGTCTGCCCCTCGATCATGATCCAGGCCGGACTGCCGACGCCATCGCTGGCGACGTAGACGTTGCTGGTGCCGGCGAGCAACGCCCAGGTGCCGAGATTGCCGTAGGTGCTGTGGCTGTAACGGTTGTTGCTGCCGAAGCTGGTCAGATTGGTGGCGCTGCCGCCGCCTCCGCTGCTGATGGCATTGGCCTGGCCGGTGCTGTCGACGTCCCACGACGCATTGCTGACGCTGCCCGAATTGGCGCCGATCAGTCCGCCCACGTTGTTGTTGTTGGTGCTGATGACGGCACCCGTGGCGTAGCTGTTGCTGACGCTGCTGGAGCTGACGCTGGCACCGCCCGCGTTATTGACGCCCACGAGCCCGCCCACCGAGGCCGTTGCGGTGACGCTGCCGGTGGCGTAGGTGTTGGCGATGGTGCTCTGGTAGTTCATGCCGACCAGCCCGCCGACCATAGAACTGCTGCCGGTCACGCTGCCGGTGGCGTAGCTGTTCTTGATCGAGCCGGCGTTCTGGTTGGTTCCGACCAGGCCGCCGACGGAACTGGTGCCGCTCACGGTGCTGGTGGAATACGTGTTGGTCAGGCTGCCGCCGTCGTTGTAGCCGACCAGGCCGCCGGTGTTGCTGGAGCTGCCGGTCACGCTGCCGGTGCTGTGGGAATTGCGGATCGTGGCGCCGACGTTGTTGCCCGCCACGCCGCCGACGGTGTTTTGCCCGTTGACGCTGCCGTTGAACACGCCGTTGTCGATCAAACCCAGGTTGTAGCCGGCCAATCCGCCGATGCCGCCCGAGGTGCCGCTCACCACGCCGTCGACGGTGACGTTCTTGATCGCGCCCTGGTTGTAGCCGACCAGGCCGCCGACGTAATAGCCGCCGGAGATGGAGACGTTGCCCAGGTGCACATCGCGGATGAGGCTGTTGCTGCTGGTGGTGCCGAACAGACCGACGTAACCGCTGGCGCTGGAGATGGTCAGGTTGTTGATGCTGTGGCCCAGGCCGGCCAGCTTGCTCTGGAAGGAGGACACCAGGGCGCTGCTGCGGGTGACGCCGGCCAGGTCGATGTCCTGGGCCAACGCATAGGCGCCGGGGCTGTTGAAATAGGTGGCCGCGTCGGCCAGCGAGTGGATCAGCGTGTACGCCTGCCCGTTGATCGCCAGGCTGGCGTGCGCGCCGCCGAGCGAGACGGGGGTGTTGACGTAGTAGTCGCCCGTGCCGCCGACGGTGCCGTTGTCGGTGTAGCCGCCGTAGTTCAGCACCAGGCCGGCCGTGTTGCCGGTGGCGGTGACGGCGGCATTGAGATAGATGCTGTGGTAGGCGTCCAGGGTCAGCGTGGAGTTGCCGCTCCAGCCGATCGCCGCATTGACGTTGATGTCGCCGCTGCCGTTGCTCACGGTGCCCGGGCCGCTGGCGTTGGTGCTGGAGGTGAGCAGGGTGACGTTGGTGCCGCCGTTCAACGCGCCGCTGATGGTGCTGGCGGCCGCGCTGTCCACGGTCAGGTCTTCCGGGTCGACCAGCCAGGTGCCGGCGCTGCCGGGGCCGGCGCCCTTGGCGCCGACCGTGATGCCGGAGAAGTCGACGGTGTGGCCGCTGGTTTCGAGCAGGCCGCCGCTGCCGCTGCCGGCCGCGTTGGCGCGCAGCGCGCCATGCACCGCGGTGTGGCCATCGGACCAGACCACGATGGAGCCGCCGTTGCCCTGGCCGGTCGCGCTGGCATCGAGCAGCGCGCCGTCGGCGACCGTGGCCGCACTGGCGTGTTGCAACTGTTCGCCGCCCTGATAGCCGCCGCCGATGCGCACGCTGCCGCCGGCCGCGGTGCCGCGGGCGTCGATGCGGCCAGCGACGCTCACCGCGCCATCGGACAGCAGCTGCACGCTGCCGCCGTGGGTGCCGGAGACATCGATGCGGCCGCTGCTGGCCACGTCGCCGCCGCTGCCGACCAGGCGCACGCTGCCGCCGGAGGTGTCGATGCCGGTGGCTTCGAGCGCGCCGGTGTTGTTGACCAGCAACTTCGACAGCCCGGTGCTGCCGGCCTGCAGCAGGATCTGCCCGCCATTGGCGCGCAGCGTGCCGCTGTTCTCCACCGCCGCCGCCGCGCCGTCCACCGACTGGCTGGCCGCCGCGACCATCTGCATGCCGATCGCGCCGGCCGCGTCCATGGTCACCTTGACCTGATCGGCGGAGAGCAGGCGGATGGCGCCGCCGTCGGCGCTGATGCTGCCGCGGTTGGCGACATGGTTGCCGACGAGATTGACCGAACCGCCGTTGCCGGCGCGGATGCTGCCCTGGTTGACCACGCTGGCGGCGCCATGGTCGCCCCGCGCGAGCAGGTAGCCGTTGTCGTCGTCGCCGGCCAGGCCCAGCGAACTGGCGACCAGGCCGCCGACGTTCACCTGCGCGTGGTTGCCGAACAGGATGCCGGCGGAGTTGATCAGGAACACATTGCCGTTGGCGCGCAGGCTGCCGTCGATGACGCTGGCGCCGCGGCTGGCATCGATCAGGTTGAGCGCCACCGCCGAGCTGGACGGCTGCACGAACACCACGCTGGCGTCCTTGCCGACGTTGAAGCTGTTCCAGTTCAGCACCGCCTTGGCCGCGTTCTGGTCGATCTGCAGGGTGCCGCCGTTCTGCGACACGGTGGCGCCGGTGGCGCTGGACAGCGACGGCACGCCGCTGGCGTGGGCCGGCGCGGCCAGCGCACAGGCCAGGGCGAAGGGCAGCAGCGGCGCGGCCAGGCGCGCCGCGCCGGTGCCGGTGGCGCCGGCGTGGCCGGTGGCGACTTCGGAGGCGACCTGGAGCACGCCGAGGTGGCGGTTGAAGACGAGGCGGTAGATGCGGTTCATGGAGATCCCCAGGTCAGAAGGTCAGGCCGAAGCGGGCCCAGTAGCGCACATCCTTGCCGTCGCTCGGCTTGGTGGTGCCGGTGGGCTTGGCCGCGGCCAGATCGAACGAGAGTCCGTGCCAGTCGGGCAGCCGGAAGCTGAGGCCGACGCCGGCGCCCTCGAAGGTGGTGACGCTGTCGTACACCGCGCGGTTGGCGCCGTTCGGGTAGACCCGGCCGTAGTCGTAGAACACGCTGGCGGTCAGCAGCTGACCCCAGGCGCGGCCGCCGAACGGCGAGGCGGCGCTGGCGAAGCCTGGTGCGTCCACCTGGTACTCCAGGCCGGAGTCGAAGCCGCGGTCGCCGAGCGCGGCGCCGAGCGGGAAGGCGCGCACGCTGGTCGGTCCGCCCAGCGAGAACTGTTCCAGCGGGGTCAGGGTGTCGTCGCTGTACTGGCCGTTGACGCGCAACTGCAGGCGCTGCGTGGCGGTCAGCCCCTGCAGCCGGGTGTAGCTCAGGCGCGCGACGGTGAAGTGGCGGTCGTGGCGGGCGTACAGGTAATCGGTCTGCGGCGAATCGTCGTCGAGCGCGCCGCGCACGCTGAGCTGCAGCAGGTCGATGCCGTGAAGCCGGCGATCGTCGTGGCGCACGCTGGTGCCGAGCTCGGCCACATCGAATTTTTGCTTGGACAACAGCACGCCCAGGCCCTGCAGGCGCGAGCTCTCCTTGACCAGGTGCAGCCAGCTCTGCACGCGCCAGGCGTCGGAATTGACGAACTTCCAGTCCAGGCCCAGCGCGCTCTGCTGGGTTGGGCCCTGGATGTCGAGCGCGGCGAACGCGCCGTTGTCGAGGTTGACCACGCTGCGCGTGTAGGACGCGCTGGCGCTGAGGCCGTCGACGCCGGCGATCGGCACTTGGTAGGCGAGGCTGCCCTGCCAGGTATTGGCCGGATCCAGCGCATAGGCATAGCTGGCCGACAGGTGGTCGCCCAGACCGAGCGGGTTGTTCCAGTCCACGCCGAGCTGCGCGCGGTAGCGGCCGATGCTCGGGGTGCCGTAGTTGCTGGCGCCGACGCTGACCTGCAGCGGGCGCTCCTCGCTGGCCTGGATCACCACGTCGGTCTCGCCGGGGTTGGCGCCGGGCTTGAGCACGGAGGTGGCGGACACGCCCGGCAGGTCGCGGGTGTACAGCAGCGCCGACTGCAGATCCTGCTGGCGCAGGATCTGGCCCTGCAGGGCCAGGGCAGGGCTGGCGATCAGGCGGTCGTCGTAGCGGCGCGCGCCCTCGACGGTGATCTTGCCGACCCGGCCCTCGACCACGCGGATCTCGACCACCTGGTCCGGCCCCAGGGTCTGCACCGGCAGATATGCCCGGGCGACCAGGAAGCCGGCCTGGCGGTAGGCCTGGGTCAGCGTGTCGGCGATCTGCTGCAGTTGCGCGAAGCTGAGCTGGGCCGGCAGCGTGCCGCCGCCGAGTGCGCGCAGGCGCGCATCGGCCAGCGCCTGCAGGCGCGCCGGATCGATCTGCTCGCGCGGATGGTCGCCGACGCCGGTGACGCGGATCGCCTGTACCGCGATCGGCGCCGCGGCGTCGGTGGTGCTGGTGCCGGTGGCCGGGGCGGCTTCCTGGGCCAGTGCCGTCGCGCAGGTCAGCGTCAAGGCCAGGCCGGCGGCCCACGGAAGCACGAACAGGGCATTCGCCAGCGTACTCGGACGCGGACGGCAAGAAATCGTCATGATGTTAAGGTGGCGTTAGGGTTGAGGCTCGCGCAATGTAGCCTTCCCACCGCCGATCAATCTGAGCGAATCTGAGCGCGCGATCACTCTTTGCGCGGTCCCCTGACACGGTGTCGGGGTAATCCCCACAGCACGCTGTGCCAGCGCAGGGCGCCGGGCGCCGGGCGCTGGGCGGCCGCCATCTCAGTCAATCAGGGCGTGCCTGCGCCCGGGTGGAACGCAGGCCCTGTGGTGATTCGTCGCGGGTGTCCGCCGGGGCTGTCAGCGTCCGGGTCGACCGCTCAGGCTGCGGTGGCGCACTGCGCGTCGCGCAACGCCTGCCGGTACGCCTTGGCGGTGGCGTCGTTGTAGGCCACCAGGATGATCCGCTTGGGCACCGCATGCGCGCGCTGCCAGGCGTCGGTCTCGGCCACCGCGATACGCGCGGCCTGGTGCAGCGGGTAACCGTAGACGCCGCAGCTGATCGCCGGAAACGCCACCGAGTGCAGGCCCATCTGCTCGGCCAGGCGCAGGGCGCGCCAGTAGCAGTTGGCCAACAGGGCCGGTTCGTTGTGGGCGCCGTCGCGCCACACCGGACCGACGGTATGCAGCACGTGCCGCGCCTTGAGCTGGTGGCCCGCGGTCGCACGCACCTCGCCGACCGGGCAGCGTACGCCCGGCTTGAGTTCCGGCAGGCGCCGGCATTCTTCCAGCAGTTCCGGGCCGGCGGCACGGTGGATGGCGCCGTCCACGCCGCCACCACCGAGCAGGGACTCGTTGGCGGCGTTGACGATCGCGTCCACGTCGAGCTGGGTGATGTCGCCTTGCCAGATTTCGATCTTCATGCGCCGATCTTTAGGGGAGCCGAATGATGGATGCGTGAGGGTGTCGCCACCCGCCGCCGCGCGCTGCCACGGCCGCTTAACCGGCCAGCGGCAAGACTGACGCGTCCCCATCTCAGCACTTGCGACATGAACCCGAACCCGCCGCCGCCACAGGTCGCCGATGCCCTCGCGCAGGGCCAGATCATCAAGGCGATCAAGCTGCTGCGCGCGCACAGCGGCATGGACCTGCGCAGTGCGAAGGAGCAGGTCGATGCTTGGCTGCTGGCCGGCGCGGCGCGCACGGTGACGGAGATGCTCGACCGCCACGCCTCCGCTGCCGCAGCAGGCGCGACACCGGCAACGTCGGCCCCGGCGCAAACGCCGACCGAGGAACGGCGCCTGCCGCCGGCGGCGGAACTGGCGCTGCGTCGCGGCGAGCGGCGCACGGCCGCCAAGCTGGTGTTCGAGCACTATCCGGACATGTCGCTGCGCGAGGCACTGGAGATGGTGCAGCGGCATCTGCGCTCGGCGCCGACGCTGGGTGCCGCCTCGACCGTGGCCGCCGGCGACCGTGGCGGGGCCTGGCGTTGGGGGCTGCTGGCGCTGTTGCTGGCTGCGGCGGCGGCCTGGTGGCTGGCGCGCTGAGGCATGCCGACGCGGCCAGTGGCTACAGCCAGCGCGCGACCTGCGCGCAGTAGCGCGCATAGGCACTGCCGAAGCGTTCGCGCAGGCGCGCTTCCTCGTAGGGGATGACCACCCGCTGCAAGGCCAGCAGCGGCAAGGGCAGCAACAGCGCCGACCACGGCCAGCCGATCTGCACGCTCAGGCCGAGGTAACTCAGGGTCAGGCTGACGTACATCGGGTTGCGGGTCAGCCGGTAGGGCCCGTGGCAGACCAGGTGCGAGGGCGCGCGCTCGGGCAGCAGCGTGGTGCGGTCGCGTGCGAACAGCACGAAGCACCAGCACGCCAGCAGCAGGCCGGCGAGCGCGACGGCGCCGCCGCCCAGTTGCAGCCAGGCCAGTGCAGCGCCCTGCGGCAACGGCAACGGCAGCGCGTGCTGCAGGCTGGCGCCGAGCAGCAGCGCCAGCAGGAAATGCGCCGGCGAGGTCGTGCGCACCAGCAACGGCACGCGCGCCTGCGCGCGTGCGGGCGGTGGATCGGTGCGGTCGGTTCGGTCGTGCATGCAGTCCTTCCCTGGTTCGGTTGCGGCCGCGCAAGTTTACGCGGCTGCCCACGGCGTCCGCGCGCGCGCGTCACGAATGGGCACGGGCGCGACCCGGCAGTGCCTCGTCGTGCGTGGCAGTGCGCGCAAACCCGATTACCCTAGCGCCCGTGCGGCACGTCGCAGACGCTTGCGTTCGACGTGTCGCGTCGTTCCGCGTCGATCGCACCCGACGCGCCGGTCGTTCCCCTTCCGCCACCATTGTCCCGCCTCATGCCAATCGCTTCCGCCAGCAGCACCGCCGCCCCGCGCCGCCGGGTCATCCTCGAAGACGACATCGACGGCTTCACCCCTGCGCAGCTGTTGCTGCTGCAATCGCCCGAGGTGGAGGTGCTGGGCATCTCGGTGGTCAGCGGCAACATCTGGCGCGACGAAGCGCTGGCGCATACCCGGCGCCTGCTCGAGATCGCCGGGCGCGGCGAAGTGCCGGTGCTGCCCGGCCCGGTGTTCCCGCTGCTCAACAGCGAGGTGGCCACCGAGCGCTGGGAAGCGCTGTACGGCAAGTTGCTGTGGAAGGGCGCCTGGACCCGGCAATGGGTCGAGCACGACACCGTGCAGAGCGCGCCGCGGTACCACGCGCACGACGTGGTCCCGGACCTGCCGCTGGGCAATCCCACGGTGGTGCAGGCAGCCAGCGAGCCGGCCGCCTTGTTCATGATCCGCAAGGTGCGCGAGTTCCCCGGCGAGGTCAGCATCGTCGCCACCGGGCCGCTGACCAATCTGGCCTTGGCGCAGCGGCTCGATTCCGACTTCGCCACGCTGGCCAAGGAGTTGGTCTACATGGGCGGCAGCCTCAATCCGCGGCAGCGCCGCGACAGCGTCTCGGCGGCGCAGTTCGCGCGCGAGTTCGTCAATTCGCCGCGGCGCGAATTCAACATCCGCTGGGACCCGGAAGCGGCCAGCATCGTGATGCGTGCGCCGTGGCGGCGCATGGTGATGGTGCCGGTGGATCCGTCCACCGCCACCGAACTGACCCCGCAGCTGCTGGCGCGGATGGGCGCCGCCGACACGCCGATCGGCCATGCGCTGCGCCGGCGCGAACCTGGCTTCCCGATGTGGGACGAACTGGCCACCGCTCTGTGGCTGCGCCCGGAGCTGGCCACCGTCAGCGAGACGCTGTACGTGGACACCAACACCGAGTTCGGCGCCGGCTATGGCGACATCCTGTCGTGGGCGCCGGGCTACCAGCCGGGCCTGGGCGAGCAGGCGCAGCAGGTGGTACGCGAGGTCGACGTGGCCGCCATCGAGCAGTTGCTGGTGGAGCGCCTGACCGCGCCGCAGCCGCCGGCGCTGGGCGCGCCGCTGCCGGTCTGAGGCATGGCGCATGCGGATGTGCAGTCCGCTGCACGCCACGGCGTCCTGGTGCGCAGCGGACTCGTCGTCCTGCCGCTCGCGTGCGGGGCAGGCGGGACGCCGGCCTGGGGTGCACTGACATGAGCGCATCCGTGCCCGACGACCGCCTCGCGCAGGCGAAGGCCTTGGTCATGGCAGCGTTCCGGGAGCCGCAGCGTGCCGATGCGCTGCTGGCCGAGGCCGAGACACTTGTGCGCGCCGCGGCCAGAGCGGCACCCGCCGATCCACGCCCGCTCACCTGTCTGGGCGCGGTGCTGTGCGATCGCGGGCACTACCGGCGGGCAGCCGCGGCACTGCGCCGCGCCGTGCGCCTGCAGTCCGACGATCGCAGTACCTACTTCAATCTGGGCGTGGCCTTGCTCAACGTGGGCCAGCAGGCCGAAGCCATGGCGGCGTTCCAGCACGCGGCCAGCCTGCGGGCCGCACCGTTGTCGTGGACGGCGTACTTCGATCCGCACGCACAGTAGCGATGCCGCGCCGGTGCGGCAGCGCCAGGGCGCATGCCTGCCGCTGCGCGCTTACGGCAGACCGGCCAGCCAGTCGTCGTCGCTGCCTTCGTTGATGTCGGCGAACAGCGGCGTGGAGAAGTAGCGCTCGCCGGTGTCCGGCAGCATCGCCAGGATCACCGCGCCGGGCGCCGCGGTCTCGGCCACGCGCAGCGCGGTGGCCACCGTGCCGCCGCCGGAGATGCCGGTGAAGATGCCTTCCTCGGCGGCGAGGCGGCGCGACACCGTGATGGCGTCGCTGTCTTCGACGCTCAGCACCTCGTCGTAGACCTCGCGGTTGAGCACCTCGGGCACGAAATCCGGCGTCCAGCCCTGGATCTTGTGCGGCTTCCACTCCTGGCCCTGCAGCAGGGCCGCGCCGGCCGGTTCGGTGGCGGTGATGTGCACTTCCGGACGTGCGAGCCGCAGCACTTCGCCGACGCCGGTGAGGGTGCCGCCCGTGCCCCAGCCGCTGACGAAATGGTCGAGCCGGCGGCCGGCGAAGTCGCGCAGGATTTCCGCGGCGGTGGTGCTGCGGTGGTAGGCCGGATTGGCCGGGTTGGCGAACTGCCGAGCCAGGAACCAGCCATGCTGCCTGGCCAGTTCCTCGGCCTTGCGCACCATGCCGCTGCCGCGCTCGGCGGCGGGGGTCAGGATCACCTTGGCGCCGTAGGCGCGCATCAGCTTGCGGCGCTCGATCGAGAAGGTTTCCACCATCGTCGCCACGAACTTGTAGCCGCGTGCGGCGGCGACCATCGCCAGCGCCACGCCGGTATTGCCGGAGGTCGCTTCGACGATGGTGTCGCCGGGCTTGAGCAGGCCGCGCGCCTCGGCGTCGAGCACGATCGCCAGGGCCAGGCGGTCCTTGACCGAACCGCCGGGATTGAAGGCCTCGACTTTGACGTACAGGTCCACGTGCGCCGGCGCCAGCCGCTGCAGCTTGACGATCGGGGTGTGGCCGATGGTGTCGAGGATGTTGTCGTAGATGGCCATGGGCAAGGTCTCCGGGAATGGGGGGCGGGTCAGGCGGCGTGGGCCAGGGTAGGCGCCGCCTGCTTCGGGGAAGGTGAGGGCAGCGCGTGCAGCGGTGCGGCGCCGAACCAGTGCAGGGTGTCGGCCAGCGCGGCCACCTCGCCCAGGATCAGCAGCGCTGGCGCACGCACCGCATGCGCGCGGGCGGTGTCGGGTAGGTCGGCGAGGGTGCCGCGCACCACCCGCTGTTCGGCGCGCGAGCCGTTCTCGACCAGCGCGAAGGGCGTGCTGGCGGCGCGACCGGCGGCGAGCAGGCGCGTGCGCACCGTGTCCAGGCCGGCCACGCCCATGTACACCGCCAGGGTCTGCCGCTCCTGTGCCAGCGCGGCCCAGTCCAGCGTGTCCAGCGAGGCCTTGCAGTGCGCGGTGACCAGGCGCAGCGATTGTGCGTGGTCGCGATGGGTCAGCGGGATGCCGGCGTAGGCGGCGCAGGCCAGCGCGGCGGTGATGCCGGGCACCACCGCGTAGTCCACGCCGTGCGCGCGCAGGTATTCCAGTTCCTCGCCGCCGCGGCCGAACACGAACGGGTCGCCGCCCTTCAGCCGCACCACCCGGCGTCCGCGCTGCGCGTGTTCCAGCAGCAAGGCATGGATCTGCTCCTGCGCCACGCTATGGCCGTCGGCCGACTTGCCGACGGCGATGCGCTCGGTGCCGGCCGGCACGAGCTGCAGGATCGCGGCGCTGACCAGGCGGTCGTGCAGGACCACGTCGGCCTGGCGCAGGGCATGCAGCGCGTTGCCGGTGAGCAGGCCGGGATCGCCGGGGCCGGCGCCGACCAGGGTCACGCTGCCTGGGCGCAGCGGCAGCGCCTGCTGTACGGCGGTCTCGGCGGCAGCGGCATTGGCCGCGGACGCCGGCTCGGCCGGCACGGCTTGCGCCAGCACCCGCCGTGCGGCCGCGGCCTGCAGCGCCTGGCGGTTGGCCATGGCGTCCTCGCTCGCGGCGATCAGATACCACACGCTGTCCAGCCAGGCGCTGTCGAAGGCGCCTGGCAGCCAGACCAGCCGTCCCTGCGCGGCCAGCGCATGCAAGCCCGGGGTCAGGGTCGGCGCGGCCACCCGTGGCAGGGCGCCGGCGGCGAGCAGTGCCTGCACCTGGCGCTCGGCAGCCGCGCCGCCGCCGATCACCAGCACGGCCCGGTCGCGCAGGTCCGGATACAGGGCAATCGGGGCAGGGCTCACAGGGCGGCTCGCAACGCGGGGCAGGCGGGAGCGACGACCGTAGCGCCGGCTCATAGCCCCAGGAAATGACTTCATGCCCAAGACAGATAGCTTTCGGTTATAAGGTGAAAGGCCGAATTCCACTACAGTCGAGCGTCCCGCCTGGCGGCGCCTCGCCCTCGTCCCGATGACGCTGACCCAACTCCGCTACCTCGTCGCCATTGCCGATGCCGATCTGAACATCACCCTGGCGGCGGCGCGCGTGCACGCCACCCAGCCGGGGCTGTCCAAACAGCTCAAGCAACTGGAGGACGAACTGGGCTTCCTGTTGTTCGTGCGCAAGGGCCGCAGCCTGGAAACGGTGACCCCGGCCGGGCGCGAGGTGATCGAGCGCGCGCGCGCGGTGCTGGCCGAGGCCAACAACATCCGCACCTACGCTGCCAACCAGCGCCGCGAGAGCCAGGGCCAGCTGACCCTCACCACCACCCACACCCAGGCGCGCTTCGTGCTGCCGCCGGCGGTGGCGCAGATCAAGCAGGCCTATCCGCAGGTCAGCGTGCACCTGCAGCAGGCCGCCGAGAGCGCGGCGCTGGACCTGCTCAGCCAGGGCGACGCCGACATCGCCATCGTCAGCACCGCCGGCACGGCGCCGGCCGCCGGCATCGCCGTGCCGCTGTACCGCTGGCGGCGGCTGGTGCTGGTGCCGCGCGGGCATGCGCTGGACGTGCCCAGGCGGGTGCCGGACATGGCCGCGTTGGCGGCGCAGCCGCTGATCAGCTACGAATCCTCGACCCGCGCCGGCTCTTCGCTGCAGCGCGCCTTCGGCCGGCTCGGACTGGAGCCGCGGATCGCGTTGACCGCGCTCGACGCGGACCTGATCAAGACTTATGTGCGCACCGGTCTCGGTGTGGGGTTGCTGGCGGAGATGGCGGTGAGCGCCAACGACACCGACCTGCGCGCGTGGCCGGCGCCGCCGGAGATTCCCGAGTGCATCGCCTGGGCGGTGCTGCCGCGCGACCGCGTGCTGCGCGACTACGCGCTGGAACTGGTGCACGTGCTGGCGCCGCAGATCGACACCCGCGACCTGCGCCGGGTGATGGAAGGCAACCAGCAGCCGGACTGGCCGGCGCCGCCGAGCTGGGAAGATCTTACCCAGACCATTACCAGCTAGAAGCCGGGAATGGGGAATCGGCATTGGGGAATGGCGGTGAAGCCGGGAATGGGGAATCGGGACTGGGGAATCGCGACAGCGGCGTCCTTTGATCGATACGTCGATTGGCTTCGGACAAACGTCTGGCAAAAGAAGTAAGGGCACCGGCGTCGCGGCTTGCACTGGAATGCTGGAATGGAAACCCCGCACCGGCGCGGTTGCCTGCCGTGCGCGTTGCCGCAGCCGCGTGCGCCCCCTATCATGCGGCCCGCGCTGCCGTCCGGCAGACCGCGACCCTGGACGTGCCGGCGGCTGTCGGCACCGCGCCGCCGCTGTGCGGCCGCGTCGCCCAGGGCGCGTCGACTTTCCCAACGCAAGGACGCCCGATGCATCCTGTTCTCCAGCACAACCTGTTCTTCGTCAAGGAACAGGTCGGCATGTTCAAGGCCGCCAGCAACTACGACGTGTTCGATCCGCACAGCAACCGCAAGCTGCTGGAATGCCGCGAGCCGAACCTGGGCGTGTTCACCAAGATCTTCCGGTTCACCGACTACAAGCGCATGACCCCGTTCCAGGTGGAAGTGCGTACTCCGGATGGGCAGAAGGTGCTGACGGTCAAGCGCGGCTTCTCGCTGTTCCTGTCCAAGGTCGAGGTGCTGGACGAGCGCGATCGGCTGGTCGGTTCCTTCAGCCAGAAGTTCTTCTCCATCGGCGGCAAGTTCGACGTGCTCGATGCCCAGGGCGCGCCGGTGTGCACGCTGCGCGGCAAGTGGACCAGTTGGGATTTCCGCTTCGTGCAGGGCGAGCGCGAACTGGCGCAAGTGTCCAAGAAGTGGGCCGGGCTGGGCAAGGAACTGTTCACCAGCGCCGACAACTACATGCTGTCGATCGCCGAGAGCCTGCCGGCCGAGGATCCGCGGCGGATCCTGATCATGGCGGCGGTGTTGTGCATCGATATGGTGTTGAAGGAGTGACTTTGAGGCCGGGATTGGGGAATCGCGGTGAAGCCGGGAATGGGGAATCGGGAGTGGGGAATCGCAAAAGCGGGATTCCCGCGGCGGCGGCTCCCCGGCCCCTCACACTGAGCGGCCGTGGCCATTGTGGGAGGACTTCAGTCCCGACTGCAGGCTGCCGGAAGACCTCAGTACCTCACTGGTCCCTGCCGAACCTTAGCTGCTCAACGCTGCGCGGCTGCGCTTGACATCTTCCTTCTCCCCCCGGGAGAAGGTGCCCCGAAGGGGCGGATGAGGGGACGGTCGCCAGTGCCAGTACCCGCGCTCAGTGCAGCGCAGTTCAGGCGTCTCACACTGGGCGGCCGTGGCCATTGTGGGAGGGACTTCAGTCCCGACTGCAGGCTGCCGGAAGACCTTGGTACCTCATTGGTCCCTGCCGAACCTTGGCTGCTCAACGCTGCGCGGCTGCGCTTGACATCTTCCTTCTCCCCCCGGGAGAAGGTGCCCCGAAGGGGCGGATGAGGGTACGGTCGCCAGTGCCAGTACCCGCGCGCAGCGCAGCGCAGTTCAGGCGTCCGTGCTCGCCGCCGGCAGCAGCACGGTGAAGTGGCTGCCGTGGCCCGGCTGGCTGCGCACTTCCACCGCGCAACCCAGGGTCTCGGCGGCGCGGCGCACGATCCACAGGCCCAGGCCGAGGCCGTCGCTGCGCGGGTCGGCCTGGCGGAAGGCCTGGAACAGCGTGCGCAGGCCCTCTTCGTCCATACCGATGCCGCGGTCGATGATCTCCACCGCCACCTGGTCGCCGCGGCGCCGGCAGCCGATCAGCACCTTGCCCTGCGCGGTGTACTTGACCGCGTTACCGAGCAGGTTTCCGAGCAACGTGGACAGCAAGGCCGCGCTGCTGAGCACGCGCAAGGACGTCGGCACGCTGCGCAGCTGCACGCCCTTGGCCGCGGCCTGCGGCTGCCAGGTGGCCAGGATCGGTGCCAGCACGTCGGCCAGGGCCAGGGTCTGCAGTGCCGGCAGGCGCAGCTCGCCGGCGGCGGCGTTGGTGGCGAGCTGGTCGAGCCCGCTGGCGACCTGGTTCAAGGCGGTACGTGCGGTCTCCAGCGAACCATCCTGCGCCGCGTCCTGCTGGCGCTGCAGCTTGCTCAGCGCGTACGACGCGGTGCGCAGCGGGGTCTTCAGGTCGTGGCCGGCGATGGCCATCAGGCGACTGCGGTAATGGTTGGATTCCTGCGCCAGATGCAGCGCCTTGCGCAGTTCCAGTTGGCCCATCGCCTGCCGCGCCAGCGCGCGCAGCGCTTCGATCTGCTCGTAGCTGAGCTGGCGCGGGCGCCGGTCCAGCACGCAGACGGTGCCCAGGGCCAGGCCGTCGGAGGTCTTCAGCAGCGCGCCGGCATAGAAGTGCAGGCGCATCTCGCCGGTGACCAGCGGATTACAGGCGAAGCGCGGGTCCTCGCGGGTATCCGGCACCAGCAGCAGGTCGTCCTCGAGCAGGGCGTGCGCGCACAGCGAGGTGGCCAGCGGCGTTTCGCGCGTGCCCAGCCCGATCTCGCTCTTGAACCACTGGCGCTCGCTGTCGATCAGGTTGACCACCGCGATCGGCGCCTGGCAGATCAGCCCGGCCAGCCGGGTGATGTCGTCGAACGCCGGCTCGCGCGGGGTGTCCAGGATCGCGTAGCTGTGCAAGGCGTCCAGCCGCAGCGCTTCGTTGCGGGGCTTGGCCGCGCAATAGACCGGGTCGGCGGCGGGTTCGACGGGAGACATGCGGCGCGACTCGGGCGGAAAGGCACGCAGTCTATGGTACCTGTCACGGTTTTTGCCGACGCGGCGTTCACATGGTGCTCGCGTGCGCTGCACCTGCGCTTAGCGAATCGGCTGCGCCGGCGGTGTCGCCTGGTCAGCCCACCCAGCGGCCCTGCGCGTCGACCAGCGGCGTCCCGTCCTCCTTGGCGAAGGCGCCGCGCTGCGGCGACGGCAGGATCTCCAGCACCGTCTCCGACGGCCGGCACAGGCGCGTGCCCAGTGGGCTGACCACGATCGGCCGGTTGAGCAGGATCGGGTGCTGCAGGATGGCCTCCAGCAGCGCGTCATCGTCCAGCGTCGGGTCGTCCAGCCCCAGCTCGGCGTAGGGCGTGCCCTTCTGCCGCATCAGGTCGCGCAGCGGCAGCCCGCTGGCCGCCGCCAGCGTCTGCAGGGTGGCGCGGTCGGGCGGGGTCTTCAGGTATTCGATCACGGTCGGCTCGACGCCGCTGTTGCGGATCAGCCCGAGCACATTGCGCGAAGTGCCGCAGGCGGGGTTGTGGTAGATAGTGATGGTGGGCATGGGCGACTCGCTGAGTGGGACGGAACAAGGGCGGCCGTGCCGGAATCCTCCACGCGGCCGCGGCCGATGGTGCCGCAATCGGGGCGCCATGCAAGCGCCGCGCTCGCCGGGCACGGCGGTGCGCGGCGCCCGCGATGGTCGCCGCCGCGTCGGAAACGCCGGCCCGTCGTCGATCTGCAGAGAGCGCATGGTCCGGACAGGCAGCGGATTGACCACCTTGCCGGGCGCCTGGGCGGCGGCAGGACGATGGCGATGCGGCCGTGCTCCGGGGGCGGTAGCGGCCGCTGGGGCTTCGGACTACCGACCGAGGACGCTGCCCGTCCGGCACCGCCACGACGTGCATGCGTCACTTCGCCGCACACGGCATCGCACGCGTTTCAATGGCCGTCGCACCCTCTAGAATGCGCCGATGGTCCGTCTCCGTCAGCTGCCGTCGTGTTGGGCCGCGCTCGCCGCACTGGCGCTCGGCCTGCTGCTGCTGGCGCCGCCGATCAGCCAGTGGCGGCAGGCGCAGGCCGAGGCGGCGGCGTTGCAGGACCAGGCGCTGTGCACCAGTAGCGGCCTGCGCCTGGCGGCGCTGGCGGGAGCCGTCTCGGCGGCGCATGGCGGCCACCACGACGATGCCGGCCTGGCGCACGCGCCGGCCTGCGATTACTGCCTGCTCGCCGCGCGGCTGCTGCCGTGGGTAGTGCTGTTGCTGGCGTTGCTGCCCTGGCGCTGTCCGCCAGTGCCGGTGGCGGCGCGGCACAGCCTTGTCGTCACGGCCACCGCGCGCCGCGCACACCCGCCGCGCGGACCACCGCTGTTCTCCTGATCCACGGGTTGCCGTTCCCGTGCCGCGGCATCGCTGCGGCACGCCCTCGTGCCGATGGAATTTTCGCCATGTTCCGTTTTCCTGCCATGCCACCGGTGGTGGCGTGCTGTTGTGTGTGTCTCGCCGCGGCCGCGCCCGCCCATGCCGCCGACGCGCCGCCCGGCGCCGCCGGCGATTCCGTGCTGACCCTGGGCAAGGTCCAGGCCGTCTCGCCGCTCGCCGCCGGTTCCAGCGCGCGCAGCGTGTTCAGTTCCGTCGACATCCTCGGCGGCGATCTGCTGCAGGACCAGTATGTGGACTACAGCTGGGAGTTGCTGATGCGCGCGCCCGGCGTACAGGTGACCCAGTTCAAGATGGGCACCGACGCCGGGCGCTTCTCCTTCCGCGGCTTCAACGGCGAAGGCCGGATCAATGCGGTCAAGCTGCTGATCGACGGCGTGCCCAGCAACGACAATGCCGGCGCCATGCCGTACCTGGATGCGGTGTTCCCGCTGGACATCGCCGCGATCGAGATCGTGCGCGGCACCAACGACCCGCGCTACGGCCTGAACGCGATCGCCGGCAGCGTCGACGTGCTGACCCGCAGCGGCGGCAACGACGGCCGCGCCAGCGTCACCGTCGGCAGCTTCGGCACCCGCGAGGTGCAGGCGACGCAGGGCATCGAGCGCGGCGCCTGGAGCCAGAACTACTTCGCCGCCTGGCGCGACAGCGACGGCTACCGCGACCACGCCGACGCGCGCAAGCATGCGTTCGCCGGCAAGTGGTTCTACACTGATCCGGACGGGCGCTGGCGTGCCGGACTCAGCGCGCGCGACTACCGCAACACGGCGCTGGAGGCGGGGTATCTGGACTACGCGACCGCGCAGCGCGCGCCGCGCAGTTCGCCCGACTACGCGCGCGACGACCGCAGCCAGCGCCACACCACGCAGGTGTCGCTGCACCTGGATGCGCGCCTGGCCGAGACCGTGCAGGGCAGCGCCAAGGCGTACTGGAACCGCTACGACAACCAGCGCTGGGTGCGCTTCACCGCGGCCGGCGCGCAGCAGGAACGCGACACCGACGAGCGCCAGCGCGGCATGCTGGCCAGGTTCAGCTGGCGCCCGGCGCTGGCGCGTGCCGACGCCTTTGCGCTGGAGGGTGGGGTCGACGCGCAGTGGCAGGACAACCTCTCGCAGCGCTACCGCACCGTGGCGCGCGTGCGCACCGCGCCGCTGCGCGACTGGGATTTCGATCTGCACACCGAAGGCGCCTACGTGCAGGCGGTGCTGCGGCCGACCGCGCGCCTGCAACTGGTGCCGGGCTACCGGGTGGATCGGGTCGGCGGGCAGTTCCGCGACCTCGCCAGCGGCGCGCGCTATCCGACCTACGCCTACGGCACGATCCGCCAACCCAAGTTCAGCGCGGTGTACGCCCTGACCGCGCAGGCCAGCCTGTACGCCAACATCGGCCGCACCTTCCAGATCGGCAGCGGCAACGGCGCCTACCGTACCCAGGCGCGCAACCTGGCACCGTCCTACAACGATGGCTGGGAGACCGGCCTGAAGTTCGCCGGTGCGCAGCAGCGCTGGGACGCACGCGTGGCTTACTGGGAGCAGCGTGCGTCCGACGAAGTGGCGACCATCCTCGGCGTGAACGGCAGCGTCGGCACCGGCGAGGTCGGCAACGTCGGCAAGACCCTGCGCCGCGGCTGGGATGCGCAACTGAACCTGCGTCCGGACGAGCGCTGGACGCTGTGGCTGGCGTATTCGCGGCAGCGCGCGGTCATCGTCACCCCCGACCCGAGCGCGCCGGCCACACGCGGCAAGGAAATCGAGAACGTGCCGCACTACCTGGCCAACGCCGGCATCGACTGGCAGGCCACGCCGCGGCTGACACTGTCGGCCTGGGGCAACGCACAGGGCGATTACTACGTGGAGCGCAGCAACACCCTCGGCCGCTACGGCGGCTACGCACTGGCCAATCTCGGTGCGACCTGGCGCTGGCGTGCGCAGCGCGAGGTCTCGCTGCAACTGAAGAACCTGACCGACCGGCACTACGTCTACGCCTGGTACGACAGCGGGTCCTCCGGCTACTCGCCCGGCGACGGCCGCGCGCTGTATGCCACGTTGAGTTGGGGCTGGTGATGGCGACGCACTCTCCCGCGTCCGCTGTGGCGCCGGCACGCTTCTACCGCGCCGTGTGGCGCTGGCATTTCTATGCCGGCCTGCTGGTACTGCCGCTGCTGGTCTGGCTGGCGTTGACCGGTGCGGCCTTCGTCTATCAGCAGCCGATCGACGGCTACTTCCACCGCGCGCTGAAGACCGTGCCGGTACCCGCCCACGCGCAGACGCTGGCGCCGCAGCGGCTGCTGGACGCGGCGCTGGCCGCGCAACCGGGCCAGGCACTGCGCTACACCACGCCGCCGCGGCGCGATGCCTCGGCGGAAGTGACCATCGCCACCGCCGATGGCCGCCGCGAGGTCGTGTACGTGGACCCGTACCGGGCGCGGGTGCTGGGGCAGTTGCCCGAGCACGGCACCGTAGCCTGGACCATCCGCCGCCTGCACAGCCTCGACTACGTCGGCTGGTTCGCCAATGCGCTGATCGAGGTGGCCGCTGGCTGGGCGATCCTGCTGGTGTTCACCGGCGTGTACCTGTGGTGGCCGCGCGGGCGCCGCGGCGGCGTGACCACGGTGCGCGGGCGGCCGGCGCAGCGGCTGTTCTGGCGCGATCTGCATGCGCTCACCGGCAGCGTGGTCGGGGTGCTGCTGCTGTTCCTGGCGCTGACCGGGATGCCGTGGTCGTGGTTCTGGGGCGCGCAGGTCAACCGCCTGGCCAATGGTCATCACTACGGCTACCCGTCCGGGCTGCGGGTGGACCTGCCGATGTCGACGCAGCGGCTGAGCGACAGCGAGGTGCCGGCGTGGTCGCTACGCCAGGCGCGCCTGCCGCAGTCGTCGCCGCCGGCCGCGGACCCGCACGCGGCGCACGGCGCGCATGGCGGACACGAGGAGCATGGCGAACATGGCGAACATGGCGGCATGGCCGACATGCCGGACGCCATGCCGGCGGCGGGCGCGATCGGCCTGGATGCGGCGGTGGCGCGGTTCCAGGCGCGCGGCATCGCACCGGGCTACAGCGTGGCGCTGCCGCGCGGCGTGCGTGGGGTCTATACCGCTTCGGTGTATCCGCCGGACCTGGCGCAGCAGCGGGTGATCCACCTGGACCAGTACAGCGGCCAGGTGCTGCTGGACATGCGTTATGCAGACTACGGCCCGCTGGCCAAAACGCTGGAGTGGGGCATCAACGTGCATCTGGGCCAGGAGTACGGTGCGCTCAACCAGATCGTGCTGATCGTGGCCTGCCTGGGCATCGTGCTGCTGTGCGTGAGCGCGGCGGTGATGTGGTGGAAGCGGCGGCCACAGGGCGGGCTCGGGGTGCCGCCGCTGCCCGCGGACCGGCGCACGCTGCGCGGCGTGGTTGCGCTGCTGGTGCTGGGCGGGATGCTGTTTCCGCTGGTGGGTGTGTCCTTGCTGCTGATGCTGGGGCTGGACTGGGTGTTGGTGCTGCGGCGGGAGCCGGTGGTGGCGGCTTAGCAGGTCGATGTCGGAATGTGCTGTGATGCTGCCGCGATAAGCCGATCCATCGGCGCATCCGACTTGTTGCAGTCGGGACTGAAGTCCCTCTCACAAAGAGCGATCCGCGGTCATTGTTGCCGTCAGCCTTGCACTGGAGACAAGGGGCTGTCTCTATAGAGGCGGCTTCAGCCGCGACCGGGCGTTCCCATGAAACCCGGTCGCGGCTGAAGCCGCTTCTACTGAAAAGACGCGGTGTGGCCGGTAACGCCTGTCGCAGTTGACGCCGCGCCTACAAAAAGCCCGAACATGTGCTGGCACGTCTCACAGATCCTCGTGGATCCCGCACTCGCGCTTGAGGCCGAAGAAGCGGGTGTCTTCCTCGCGCATGCCCGGTTCCCAGCGGCGGGTGGTGTGGAAATCGCCGATGGAGACGTATCCCTGTTCCCATAGCGGGTGATAGGGCAGGTCGTGCTGCTGCATGTATTGCCACAGGTCGCGGTCGCTCCAGTCGGCGATCGGGTTGATCTTGTAGCGCTCGCCGCGCTTCTGCACGAACGGGGTCTGCGCGCGGCTGTCGGACTGGCTGCGGCGCAGGCCGGTGAACCAGGTGCCGACCTTCAGTTCGTCCAGGGCGCGACGCATCGGCTCGACCTTGCGCAGGTTGTTGTACTGCTCGATGCCGACCATGCCCTGTTCCCACAGGCGGCCGTGGCGCGCTTCCATCCAGGCGCGGCTGACCAGCGGGCGATAGATCTTGAGATTGAGCTTGAGCCGCTCGGTCAGCGCGTCGGCGAAGCGGTAGGTCTCGGCGAACAGGTAGCCGGTGTCGATCAGGATCACCGGGATGTCCGGGCGCTGCCGGCTCAGCAGGTGCAGGGTGGCGGCCGATTGCGCGCCGAAGCTGGACGACAGCGCCGCTTCGGCCGGGCCGTGCTGCAGCGCCCAGGCCACGCGCTCCGGCGCGGACAGCGTCGCCAGCAGCGCATTGGCGGCATCGAGATCCAGGGCCGGCACCGGTGCGTTGGCGGAGGCGTCTTGGGAGGCGGCGGGCAGAGCGCTCATGCGTGCAGTTCCGACGGAATCAGGTGACGGTGGGTGGGATAGGCGGGCAACTCGACCACGCCGGTGCGGTGCAGGAAATCGCCGAAGCGCTCGTCCTCATGCCGCTCGTTGGCATAGCGCGCGAACAGCGGTTCCAGCGCGGCGAGGATCTCCGGCTCGGCGATGTTCTCGCGGTACAGGGTGTTGAGGCGCTGGCCGCGGTGGTCGCCGCCGAGCATCAGGTTGTAGCGGCCCGGCGCCTTGCCGACCAGGGCGATCTCGGCCAGGTAGGGCCGCGAGCAGCCGTTCGGGCAACCGGAGAGGCGCAGCAGGATCGGCGCGTCCTGCAGGCCGTGGCGCGCCAGCAATGGCTGCAGCTGCGCGGCGAAGGCCGGCAGGTAGCGCTCGGCCTCGGCCATCGCCAGGCCGCAGGTGGGCAGGGCCACGCAGGCCATCGCCGCGCGCGCCAGCGCGGTGGGTGCGCGGTTGCCGGCGTCCAGCGCATGCGCGCGCACCAGCGCGTCGATCGCCTCGCGTTGCGCGGCGGGAACGCCGGCGATGACCAGGTTCTGGTTCGCGGTCATGCGGAAGTGCGCGCCGTCGCCGGCGTCGCGCAGCTGCGCGGCGATCGCGCGCAGGCCGCTGAGGTGCTGTGAGCCGTCGGCGTGGTCGGCGATGCGCCCGGCCGGCAGCGACAGGGTCAGGTGCCAGCGGCCGTCCTCGCCAGCCTGCCAGCCGGCGCGGTCGCCGTTGTGCTCGAAGGCGAAGTCGCGCGTGGGCTGCAGGCGCACGCCGGCACGGCGCTCGATCTCCGCCAGCACCGTGTCCAGGCCGTGGTCGTCGATGGTGTACTTGAAGCGCGCGCGCTTGCGCACGGTGCGGTTGCCCAGGTCGCGCTGGGTGGTCACCACCGCGGTAGCGACATCGAGCAGGTGCGCGCGGTCGATGAAGCCGACCACGTTGGCCACGCGCGGGTAGGTCTCCGCATCGCCATGGCTGGCGCCCATGCCGCCGCCGAGGCTGACGTTGTAGCCGGCCAGCGTGCCGTCGGCGTCGAGCACCCCGATGAAGCCCAGATCGTTGGCGAACACGTCCACGTCGTTGACCGGCGGCAGCGCGAAACCGATCTTGAACTTGCGCGGCAGGTAGGCGTTGCCGTAGATCGGCTCGTCCTCCTGGCCGCTGCCGGCGACCTGCTCCTCGTCCAGCCAGATCTCGTAGTAGGCGCGGGTGTTGGGCAGCAGGTATTCGGACACGCGCGCGGCGTCGGCGTAGAGCGTGGCGTGTGCCTGCGATGCCAGCGGATTGGCGGCGACCTGCACGTTGCGGTTGACGTCGCCGCAGGCGGCCAGGGTGTCGATCAGCGCGGCGTTGATCGCCTGCATGGTCGCCTTCAGCTCGCGCTTGATCACTCCGTGGAACTGGAACGCCTGACGCGTGGTGACGCGCAGCGAGTGGTTGCCGTAGGTGGTGGCGATGGCATCGAGCTTGAGCCACTGCACCGGATCGACCACCCCACCCGGGGTGCGCGTGCGGATCATGAACTGGTAGGCCGGCTCCAGCTTCTGCCGGCGCCGCTCCTCGCGCAGGTCGCGGTCGTCCTGCTGGTAGCTGCCGTGGTACTTGATCAGGGTCTGATCGTCCTCGCGCAGCGCCCCGGTGACCGGATCGGCCAGGCTCTGCAGCAGCGACCCGCGCAAGCGCTGGCTGTGGTGCTTGATGTCTTCGACGGAGTGGGACATTGGGCAGGGAATCGAGAATAGGGAATAGGGAATGGCAAGAGCTGGTGCGTCGGATTATGGAAAGCCCGTCGAGGCCGGCTGTTGCCCATTCCCCATTCCCGTTTCCCGATTCCCCACCTCAATAGACATCACGCGCATACCGCCCCTCCTGCTGCAGTTGGCTGAGGTAGGCGGCGGCGTCCTCGGGGCTGCGGGCGCCGTGTTCGGCGACGATGTGCAGCAAGGTGGCGTGCACGTCCTTGCCCATGGCGATGGCGCCGCATACGTACAGGTGCGCGCCGTTCTGCAGCCAGTCGTAGACGGCACGGCCGTGTTCGCGCAGGCGCTGCTGCACGTAGACCTTGGAAGGAGCGGTGTTCCCGCGCAGCGGTTGCACGTCGCGCGAGAACGCCAGGTCCAGCCGGTGCAGTTCGCCGCTGCGCAGCGCCTGCTGCCATTCGGCCTGGTAGAGGAAGTCGCGGTTGAAGTGGCGGGCGCCGAAGAACAGCCAGTTGCGGCCGCTGGCGCCGCTCTCGGCGCGCTCCTGCACGAAGCCGCGGAACGGCGCCACGCCGGTGCCGGGGCCGATCATCAGGATGTCGCGGCTGGCGTCGGCCGGCACCCGGAAGCGTTCGTTGGGCTCGATGTAGATCGGGGCGCTGTCGCCTTCGGCCAGGGCGGCCAAATAGCCGCTGGCGGCGCCACCGTGCGCATGGCCGTGGGCGTCGTAGGCCAGCACGTCGACGATGAGGTGAGCTTCGTCGCCGACCCGCTTGCGGCTGGAAGCGATCGAGTACAGGCGCGGGACCATCGGCCGCAGCGCCTGCAGCAGCGCGGCGTGGTCCCAATCCGCCGGCCAGCGCCGCAGCACGTCGATCACTTGGTGATCGGCGAGCAGCGCCGCCAGGCCGGCGGTCTGGGTGGGGTCGAGCAGCTCGGTCAGCGCGGTCGCGCCGGCGCGTTCGGCGACCGCGCTGAGCAACGGGCGAGAGGCCCGGGTCAGTTCGCGGTGGCCGCTGAGCCACTCGTACAGGGACAGTGTCTGCCCATCGGCGGTGAGCTCGGCGTGACCGTCCAGTCGCGTCGCGGTCAACACCGCCTCGACCAGCGCAGGCGGGTTGCGATGGCGCACGCCCAGGGCATCGCCGGGTTCGTAGTGCAGGCCGCTGCCGGCCAGCGACAGCTCCAGGTGGCGTACGTCCTTGTCGGCCGGGCCGTGCGCGGCGTAGCGCGGTCCCTTGAAGTCGCGGCCGCTGATCGGCTGGTTGGCCAGCACCTCGGCGGCGAACGGCTGGGTGCGGCTCCAAGCCGTCGCCGCGGTGCCGCGCAGCGGGGTCACCGTGGCCGACGGCGCCGCGAGCGTGTGGCGGCCCAGCACGTCGCGCGCCTGCGCCAGCGCCTGCGCGCGCCATGGCGCCGCGACCGTCTCGATCTCCAGGTCGGCCTCGCCCAGCGGCAGCAGGCGTTGCGCGCCGAGTTCGGCCAGGCGCGCATCCAGGCGCCGGGCGATGCCGCAGAAATCGGCGTAGCTGGAATCGCCCAGGCCGAGCACGGCGTACTGCAGCTGCGGCAGCTTTGGCGCGCGCCGGCTCTGCAGGAACTCGACGAAGCCGATCGCATCGTCCGGCGGGTCGCCCTCGCCCTGGGTGCTGATGACCACGTAGAGCAGGCGTTCGTTGCCCAGCTCGCGGGTCGGATAGACGTCGGCGCGCAGCAGGCGCACCGCCAGCCCGGCGGCTTCGGCTTCGGCGGCGACCTGTTCGGCGGCGCGCCGCGCGTTGCCGGTCTGGCTGCCATAGACGATGCTCAACTGCGGCGCGGGCGAGGGTGACGCGGCGGCACCGGCGACCACGGCCAGCGCCGGCGTTGCCGGCCCCTGCGCCTGGGCCAGGCCGGCGGCGTAGCCGGACAGCCACCACAGGCCGGCCGCGTCCAGGCCCTCCACGGTCCGCGCCAGCAGTGCCTTGCGCTCCTCGGGCAAGGGGCTGGGCGGCAACGCGGGCGAGGCGGCGGTCATGGCCGGTCCGGGTGTTGGGAAGGGATGACCGATGTTAGGGAAGCGTTGCGCGGTGCAGAAAGGAACAGGGGTTATCGGCTCATGCCCGGGGCTTATTTCTGCCGGGCGGCCGGCGCGACGCACACTGCCGCCCCGACTGCCACGACCGCTGCTACGCTTCGGTCCGGTCTCCCACTGCCTGCCGCCGCCGTCTCGATGAGTGCGTTCCCCCTGTCCCACCTCGACCGCCTAGAGGCCGAGAGCATCCACATCCTGCGCGAGGTCGCTGCCGAGTTCCGCAACCCGGTGCTGCTGTATTCGGTGGGCAAGGACAGCTCGGTTCTGCTGCACCTGCTGCTCAAGGCGTTCGCGCCGGCGCCGCCGCCGATCCCGCTGCTGCACGTGGACACGCGCTGGAAGTTCCGCGAGATGATCGCCTTCCGCGACCGCCGCGCCGCCGAGACCGGCGTGGAGCTGCGCGTGCACATCAATCCCGACGGCGTCGCCCAGGACGTCGGCCCGTTCAGCCACGGCGCCAGCGTGCACACCGACGTGATGAAGACCCAGGCGCTCAAGCAGGCGCTGGACCTGTGGAAGTTCGATGCCGCCATCGGCGGCGCGCGCCGCGACGAGGAGAAGGCGCGCGCCAAGGAGCGCGTGTTCTCGTTCCGCAACGCGCACCACCGCTGGGATCCCAAGCAGCAGCGTCCGGAGCTGTGGAATCTGTACAACCCGCGCATCCATCCCGGCGAGAGCGTGCGCGTGTTCCCGCTGTCCAACTGGACCGAGCTGGACATCTGGCTATACATCTACCGCGAAGCGATTCCGGTGGTGCCGCTGTACTTCGCCGCCGAGCGTCCGGTGGTGGAACGCGACGGCGCGCTGATCATGGTCGACGACGCACGCCTGCCGTTGCGTCCCGGCGAAACCCCGCAACTGCGGCGCGTGCGCTTCCGCACCCTCGGCTGCTACCCGTTGACCGGCGCGATCGAGTCGCAGGCCGACACCCTGGAGAAGATCATCGCCGAGATGCTGCAGGCCACCACCTCCGAACGCCAGGGCCGGATCATCGACCAGGATCCGGGCGCGTCGATGGAGCAGAAGAAGGTGGAGGGGTATTTCTGATGGGCTGGGAATCGGGAACAGGGAATCGGGAATCGCAAGTGCAAAAGCAAGCATCGCCGCCATCTGGCGCGTCGCAGGAGACCGCTGTTTCCATTCCCCATTCCCCATTCCCTATTCCCGTAGGCGGCGACGCAGTCGCCGCCTACCTGCAGCAACACGAACACAAGCCGCTGCTGCGCTTCATCACCTGTGGCAGCGTCGACGACGGCAAGAGCACGCTGATCGGTCGCTTGCTGTACGACAGCAAGCGGCTGTTCGACGACCAACTGGCTGCGCTCGGTGCCGACAGCAAGCGCCACGGCACCCGCGGTGGGGCCATCGACTATGCGCTGCTGCTGGACGGCCTGGCCGCCGAGCGCGAGCAGGGCATCACCATCGACGTAGCCTACCGCTACTTCGATACCGACCGGCGCAAGTTCATCGTTGCCGATTGCCCGGGGCACGCGCAGTACACCCGCAACATGGCCACCGGCGCGTCCACCGCCGACGTGGCAGTGGTGCTGGTCGACGCCGCCAAGGGCGTGCTGACCCAAACCCGCCGGCACAGCTACATCGTCGCGCTGCTGGGCATCCGTCACGTGGTGCTGGCGGTCAACAAGATGGACCTGGTCGGCTTCGCGCAGGCGACGTTCGACGCGATCGCCGCCGAGTACCGCGCGCTCGCCGCGCAGTTGGGCGTCGCCGACGTGCAGTGCATTCCGCTGTCGGCGCTGGAGGGCGACAACCTGTCGCAGCGTTCGGCGCGCATGCCCTGGTATGCCGGCCCGGCGCTGCTCGAACACCTGGAAGGGGTGCAGTTGGACGCGCGCGGCGGCGACGGCGGTCTGCGCCTGCCGGTGCAGTGGGTCAACCGCCCGCACGCGCAGTTCCGCGGCTTCGCGGGCACCGTGGCCGCCGGCGCGGTGCAGCCCGGCGATGCGGTGGTGGTGCTGCCGTCGGCGCGGCGCGCGCAGGTCGCGCAGGTGCTGATCGGCGCCGAGCCGGTGCCACGCGCGGTGGCCGGGCAGGCGGTGACCCTGACCCTGACCGAGGAGATCGACGTCAGCCGTGGCGACGTCATCGCCGCTGCCGGCGATCCGCCGGAGGTGGCCGACCAGTTCGCCGCGCACGTGCTGTGGATGGACGATGCCGCGCTGCTGCCGGGTCGCCCGTACTGGCTGAAGATCGGCGCGCGCACCGTGGCCGCCAGCGTCACCGAGATCAAGCACCGCATCGACGTCAACACGCAGGAGCGGCTGGCGGCCAAGCGCCTGGAACTCAACGAGGTCGGCTACTGCAACCTGGCGCTGGACCAGCCCATCGCCTTCGCCCCGTACGCGCAGGACCGCGCGCTCGGCGGCTTCATCCTGATCGACCGCCACAGCAACGCCACCGTCGCCGCCGGCACCCTGGATTTTGCGCTGCGCCGCGCTGGCAACGTGCACTGGCAGCACCTGGACGTGGACAAGGCCGCGCGCGCGCGGATCAAGGGGCAGACACCGAAGGTGCTGTGGTTCACCGGCCTGTCCGGCGCCGGCAAGTCGACCATCGCCAACCTGGTCGACAAGCGCCTGCACGCACTGGGCTACCACACCTTCATCCTCGATGGCGACAACGTGCGCCATGGCCTGAACCGCGATCTGGGCTTCACCGACGAGGACCGCGTGGAGAACATCCGCCGCGTCGCCGAGGTGGCCAGGCTGATGACCGATGCCGGCCTGATCGTGCTGGTCAGCTTCATCTCGCCGTTCCGCGCCGAGCGGCAACTGGCGCGCGAGCGCTTCGGCGAGGGCGAATTCCTGGAAGTGTTCGTCGACGTGCCGCTGCCGGTGGCCGAGGCGCGCGACGTCAAGGGCCTGTACGCCAAGGCGCGCGCCGGCCTGATTCCCAACTTCACCGGCATCGACTCCCCGTACGAGGCGCCGGAGCGGCCGGAACTGCACCTGCACGCCGATGGCGACAACGTCGAAGCGCTGGCCGTGCAGGTGCTGGCGGCGCTGGGGTTGCAGGACTGAGGTGGCGAGGGGGGCAATTGGCGCGGCAGGTGTCGACCGTCTCGCCGTGCCCCTGTAGCGCCCTTTGTAGGAGCGGCTTCGGCCGCGACCACGCTTTCCCGGTAACGCCCGGTCGCGGCTGAAGCCGCTCCTACAAGTTCCGCTCGTCCGACAAGCAAAATCAAGCAACAGCAACGGCTTTCGCCCTTTCGGGCGAGTTACTTTTCTTTGCTCGCGCAAAGAAAAGTAACCAAAAGAAAGCGCGCCCTGCCTTGCGCCCTCCGCGCTTTGCGCTCCGGGTCCGCGTCCATCCCGGGGATCCGCGGAAGGGGCATCCTGCCCCTGCCGCGGACGGCGCACATCCATGTGCGCCGCCCTTCGGGTGTTTCCCCGCGATGGCCGCCGCTGCGGAAGGGAACCCGGCAAGTCAAAAGCCGAAGCAACAGCGATAGCAAAGCGAATGCGCTGTACTTGGTGGCCGACGTCGCCTGTTGATCGTGGTGGGCACGCAACAACGCTGGCCTCCGCAGCAGCCGCGGGCGTCATTCGCGCGTGTGGAACGACTTCTGCCGGGACTTACGATACGTTGGCCGAGTTCACTGTGGGAGGGACTTCAGTCCCGACGCCTTTCAAGGTTGGGGCACAGCAGGCATCGTTCGTCGCGGCTGCATGACAGTTGATTTCTAAGACGAACTGCTCCCCCGCGCTAGCGCCTGTGTTGCCACACTGACCGTCACCACGTGACAGCCGCGGCCGCGCATGCTTAAGTCGTCGCCCTCCTCATCGGCGAAGGCCCGTCCATGCCAGCTCTGTCCCGTCGCGTGCTGTTCTCCGTCCTCGCGCTGTGCTGCGGCGCGGCCTGTGCACAGGCCTCCGATGCGGTGCCGACCGGACGCCTGCCGGATTGGGCGGTGCCGGAGCACTATGCGCTGGACTTGAAGATCGATCCGGAGCGCACCGACTTCGACGGCACCGCCACCCTGCGCGTGCGCCTGGAGCGCGCCTCCGACCATCTGTGGCTGCACGGCAAGGAGTTGCGGGTGAGCAAGGCCACACTGCGCACCGCCGATGGTGCGTCGTTCCCGGTGCGCTACACCCAGGCCGACGCGCAGGCCGGCGTGGCCCGCATCGCTTTCGGGCGCACGCTGCAGCCGCAGGAACTGACCCTCACCATCGTCTACAGCGCGCCGTTCAACCAGCAGTTGCAGGGGCTCTACCAGGTCAAGGCGCAGGGGCATGCCTACGCCTTGACGCAGATGGAGCCGATCAGCGCGCGCTACGCCTTCCCCGGCTTCGACGAGCCGGCGCTGAAGACGCCGTTCGCGCTGCGCCTGACCGTGCCCGAGGGCGAGCAGGCACTGGCCAATACCCGCGCCGAGTCCACCGAACCGGCCGGCAAGGGCTGGAAGATCGTGCGCTTCGCCGAGACCGTGCCGCTGCCGACCTACCTGGTGGCTTACGCGGTCGGGCCGTGGGACGTGGTCGACGGGCCGGCGCTGCCGGCCACGCCGCAGCGCCCGCAGTCCACCCCCTTGCGCGGCGTCGCTGCACAAGGACAGGGCCCGCGCATCCGTCGCGCGCTGCAGCAGACGCCGGAGATCATCACCGCGCTGGAGGACTACTACGACTTCGGCTATCCGTTCGACAAGCTGGATCTGGTGGCCGCGCCGGACTTCTCCGCCGGCGCGATGGAGAACCCCGGTTTCGTCACCTTCCGCGACTGGCTGCTGTTGCTGGACGAGGATTCGCCGCGGCACAACGTCGAGGGCTCGTTCAACGTCACCGCGCACGAACTGGCGCACCAGTGGACCGGCGACACGGTGACCATGGCGTGGTGGGACGACCTGTGGCTCAACGAGGCCTTCGCCACCTGGATGCAGCAGAAGATCACCATGCGCCTGCGGCCGCAGTACCGCGCGGACCTGGACCGCATCAGCGCCGCGCATGACGCGATGAACAACGACAGCCTGGTCAGCGCGCGCAAGATCCGCCAGCCGATCACCGGCAACGGCGACATCGAGACCGCCTTCGACAGCATCACCTACCGCAAGGGCGCCGCGGTGCTGGGCATGTTCGAGCAGTTCGTCGGCGAGGACACCTTCCGCAGCGGCATGCGCAACTACATCCGCGCGCACCGCTTCGGCAACGCCACTGCCGACGATCTGGTCGATGCCATCGCCACTGCGGCCGGCAAGGGCGAGGATGTCAAGGCCGCGTTCCGCAGCTTCCTCGATCAGCCGGGCGTGCCCTATCTGCAAGCGCAGCTGCAGCCCGAGGCGGGCGGCGCGGTGCTGCAACTGCACCAGCAGCGCTTCCTGCCGCTGGGCTCGCGCGGCAACGCCGCACAGACCTGGGGCGTGCCGGTGTGCGTCAAGTACGGCACGCGCCAGGGCGTGCGCCGTGCTTGCCAGATGCTGTCTTCCAGCGACGGCCGCCTCACGCTCGCCGGCGCCGATGCGAACAGTTGGGTGATGCCCAACGCCGGCGGCACCGGCTACTACCGCTTCGCCCTGCCCAAGCCGCAGCTGGCCGCGCTCGGTCGCCATCTCGATGCGCTCGACGATGCCGAGAAGCTGGCCTATGCCGATGCCATCGACAGCGCGTTCCGCACCGGCGAGGCCGATACCGCGGACGTGATCGCGGCGATGCAGCAACTGGCGCCGGCCAAGGCCACGGCGGTGGCCACCGCGATGAACGACCGCATCGCCTGGATCTGGCGGGTGCTGGCGCGCGACGAGGCGCAGCGCGCCATGCTGCGCCAGGCCACCGACGCCGCGTTCGGTGCACGCCTGCAGGCGCTGGGCGATCGGCGCCGCGCCAGCGACAGCGATGACGACGTGGCGCTGCGCTCCGACCTGGCCGAGCTGCTCGGGGTGACCATGGGCGTGCCGGCGGTGCGGCAGGCGCTGCTGGCCCAGGGCGATGCGGTGCTGGCCGGCAAGGGCGGCGCGCTGGATTTCGCCGCCGCCAACCCGGATCTGCTTGGCGCAGCGCTGACGGTGGCGGTGCAGGCGCGCGGCGCGCCCGCGGTGGACGCATTGATCGCGGCCCTGCGCGGTCACGGCGAACCGGCACAGCGCAACGCGATGATCGAAGCGCTCGGCGCCGTGCAGGATCCGCAGCAGGTGCAGAAGGTGCGCGATTTCGCCCTGACCGATGCGATCAAGGTCGGCGAGATGAACAGCCTGCTGATGGGCGCGCATGCCGAGCCGGCCACGCACGCCTCGATGTGGCCCTGGTACACCGCGCACTTCGATCGCATCGTGGCGCGCTCCGGTTCCTTCGACGGCGGTCGCTTGCCGGCGCTGGCGGCCAGCGGTGGCTGCGATGCCGCCGAAGCGGACCGGCTGGAGGCGTTCTTCACGCCGCGCCTGAAGGCACTCAGCGGCGCCGACCGCGGCCTTGCGCAGACCGCCGAGACGATTCGCCTGTGCAGCGCGCTGCAGGCGCGACAGCGCGCCGCTTTTTCGCCGCACTGATTGCAGTTGCCAGGTCCCTGCGCCGCCCGCATGCTATGCGGCACGCACTCGCGCGGCAGGCGCAGGGATGGCGGATTCGGTGGCGGACGACGCTGCCGGGCAACGTTCAGGGGGAACGCATGGATCCGAAGCTGCATGACGTGTTGGCCAGAACCAATGTGGCCGAACTGGTCCAACCGGCGTGCGCCGAACAGGTGACGCATCAGCCGGTGCAGCCCGAGCCAGCGCCGCCGCCGCCGCCCAGATACGCCACCTCCGATCCGTTCCAGTACCACCTGGCCAGCACAGAGGTCGTCGGCAAATTAGCCGAGGGGCGTACGTCGCCGGCGCTGCGCTTTTTCGGCTGGTTGGTGTTCGGACTGCCAATGGCCTCGTTCGGATTGATGATGCTGCACGCGATCTGGTATGACGCGTCGGCACATGCCCTGTATGTGCCGCACACCCTGGGGCAGGCGGTGCGCATGCTGCTTGGGACTGCATCGGCGCTTGCCTTCGTGGTGGCCTATCCGTACTTCACCCGGCGTCGTACCGGCAAGGACTGATTGCGCGGCCCAAGCCGCGCCACGCGTGCGCTGCGTCTCATCGCGCAGCGCATGCGTTGGCCGGCAAGGGTCGTCGGTCATGGTTGCGACGTGTCAACGCCCGTCACGCCAGGCCGTTAGACTGGGTCGAACTCCACGCGTCCGGGATCTCCATGCCGCACCGACCACGCGCCGGCGTCCGCCTGGTGTGCCTTCTGTTGTCCTCGCTCGCGCTCGTGCTCGCCGGTTGCGGCAAGGCCCCGGCGCCGGCCGCGGCCAGTGCCGCGATTCCGGTGACGCTGCAGACGGTGCAGCCCCGTGAGTGGAACGACAGCCTGGCCGCGCTGGGCACGGTCAAGGCCCGCGAATCGGTGACGCTGACCGCCAAGGTCAGCGAGATCGTGGAGCGCGTGCATTTCGAGAGTGGCCAGGAAGTAGCGGCCGGCGCGCCGCTGGTGACGCTGCGCGGGCAGGGCCAGCAGGCGGCGTTGCGCGAGGCGGAGGCCACCTACACCGAGGCCGAGCAACTGTATCGGCGGCAGAGCGAACTGGTCGGGCGGCAACTGGTGTCGCGCGCGCAACTGGACACGCAACGCGCGCTGCGCGATGCCGCGCAGGCGCGGGTGCTGCAGATGCGCGCGGAGATCGGCGACCGCAGCGTGCGCGCGCCGTTCGCCGGCGTGCTCGGCCTGCGCCAGGTCAGCCCCGGCGCGCTGCTGACGCCCGACGCGACCATCGCCACGCTCGACGACGTGGCCCAGGTCTACGTGGATTTCCAGGTGCCGGAGGTGGCGCTGTCGACGGTGAAGGCGGGCGATGCCGTCGGCGGCCGCAGCGTGGCCTATCCGGGCCGCGCCTTCGATGGCAAGGTCGCCACCGTGGACGCGCGGGTGGATAGCGCCACCCGCGCGGTCACCGTGCGTGCCGCGTTCGACAATGCCGACCGCGCGCTGCGCCCGGGCATGCTGATGGACGTGCGCCTGTATCGGCCCGCCCGGCAGGCGCTGGTGATCCCGGAGATCGCGGTGGTGCAGGTGGGGCGCGACGCTTTCGTCTATCGCGTCGGCGCCGACGCCACCGTGGCCCGCGCCGACGTGCGCACCGGCGCGCGCCGCGACGGCCTGGTCGAGATCGTCGACGGCCTGCAGCCCGGCCAGCGCATCGTGGTCGAGGGTACCGGCAAGCTGCGTCCGGGCGTGGCGGTGGTCGATGCGAGGTCGACTGCCGCAGCCGCTCCCGCCACCACCGGCCCGAGTCCCGGTAGTGGCGCCGCGGAACGCGCCCGATGAGGCTGTCCGACGTCTCCATCACCCGGCCTGTGTTCGCCGCGGTGATGAGCCTGTTGCTGGTGGTGTTGGGGGTGATGGCGTACAGCCGGCTGACCCTGCGCGAGCTGCCGGCGATCGAGCCGCCGATCGTGTCGGTGGAGGTGCGCTACCCCGGCGCCTCGGCGGCGGTGGTGGAGAGCCGCATCACGCAGGTGCTGGAGGACGCGCTGGCCGGCATCGAAGGCATCGAGACGATCCAGGCGCGCAGTTCCAACGGCGTGGCCGACATCAGCATCGAGTTCCGCGCCACTCGCGACATCGAGGCCGCCGCCAACGACGTGCGCGACGCGGTCAGCCGCGTGCTCGACCGCCTGCCCGACGGGGCCGACGCGCCGGAGATCGCCAAGGTCGAGGCCGATGCCGACGCCATCCTGTGGCTCAACATGAGCTCCAGCACGATGGATGCGCTGCAGCTGTCCGACTACGCCGAACGCTACGTGGTGGATCGCCTGTCCAGCATCGACGGCGTGGCGCAGGTGCGCCTGGGCGGGCGCCAGCGCTATGCGATGCGGATCTGGCTGGACCGCGACCAGTTGGCCGCGCGGGATCTCACCGTGGCCGACGTGGAGAACGCGCTGGCCCGCGAGAACGTCGAACTGCCGGCCGGCCGCCTGGAGTCGGCCGACCGCGACTTCACCCTGCGCGTGGAGCGCAGCTACCGCGCACCGGCGGATTTCGCCACGATTCCGCTCGGCAAGGGCCGCGACGGCTACGTGGTGCGGCTGGGCGACGTGGCCAAGGTGGAACTGGCCTCGGCCGAGCGCCGCGCCTACTTCCGCAGCAACGGCGTGCCCAACGTCGGCCTGGGCATCGTCAAGACCTCCACCGCCAACAGCCTGGATGTGGCCCGTGCCGCGCGCGCGGCCGCGCAGCAGATCCAGCAGACCCTGCCCAAGGGCACGCAGATCTTCGTCGCCTTCGATTCCACCGTGTTCATCGATGCCTCGGTGGAACGCGTCTACCACACCCTGATCGAGGCGGTGGTGCTGGTGCTGGTGGTGATCTGGCTGTTCCTGGGCAGCGTGCGCGCGGCGCTGATCCCGGCGGTGACGGTGCCGGTGTGCCTGGTGGCCGCGTTCATCGCGCTGTATGCGTTCGGCTTCTCGATCAACCTGCTGACCCTGCTCGCCCTGGTGCTGTGCATCGGCCTGGTGGTGGACGACGCGATCGTGGTGGTGGAGAACATCCAGCGTCGCGTCGACCTGGGCGAACCGGCGCTGGTGGCGGCGCGGCGCGGCACCGCGCAGGTCGCCTTCGCGGTGATCGCCACCACCGCGGTGCTGGTGGCGGTGTTCCTGCCGGTCGGCTTCCTCGAAGGCAACACCGGGCGCCTGTTCCGCGAACTGGCGGTGGCGCTGGCCGCGGCGGTGGCGATCTCCGCCTTCGTCGCGCTGACCCTGACCCCGATGATGTCGTCCAAGCTGCTCAAGGCGCACGCGCGCGAAAAGCCCAACCGCGTGCACGGCTGGGTCGAGGCGCGGCTGCAGGGGCTGAGCGCGCGCTATCGGCGCGTGCTCGAGCGCCACGTCGGCCGCGCCTGGGTGTTCGGCGCGCTGATGCTGGCGGCGCTGGCGGCCAGCGCGCTGCTGGCGCGGATGATTCCCTCGGAACTGGCGCCGGCCGAGGACCGCGGCTCGTTCCAGGTGATGATCGATGCGCCGGAAGGCGCCGGCTTCGACTACACGGTGGGGCAGATGCACCATGTCGAGGCCATCCTCGACCGCCACCGCGGCGACGGCCAGCCGATCGCGCGCGCCAATCCGCGCGTGCCCGGCAGTTTCGGCGCCAGCGAGGAGATGCACACCGGCCGGGTCAGCGTGTTCCTGCGCGACTGGAGCGACCGCGACGTGGCCACCGCCGACGTCGCCGCGACGCTGCAGGAAGAGTTGCGCGCCTTGCCCGGCGTGCGTGCGCGCACCCAGGTCGGCGGCGGCCTGGTCAACAGCCGCGGGCAACCGTTCCAGATCGTGCTCGGCGGCCCCGACTACGCCGAGATCGCGCAGTGGCGCGACCGCCTGCTCGCGCGCATCGCCGACAACCCTGGCCTGGTCGGGGCGGACTCGGACTACAAGGAAACCCGGCCGCAGATGCGTGTGGAGATCGACCGCCAGCGGGCAGCCGACCTCGGCGTGCCGGTGACCGAGATCGGCCGCGCGCTGGAGACGCTGATGGGCGCGCGCCAGGTCACCACCTTCGTCGACAACGGCGAGGAGTACGACGTGATGCTGCAGGCCAGTCGCGACGGCCGCGCCGATCCGGCCGACCTGGCGGCGATCCGGGTACGCGCCGACAGCGGCCAGCTGATCCCGCTGTCCAACCTGGTGACCCTGCGCGAAGTCGCCGAGCCGGGCAACCTGCACCGCTTCAATCGCCTGCGTGCCATCACCATCAACGCCGGCCTGGCCCCGGGCTATCCGCTCGGCGAGGCGATCGCCTGGGCGCAGCAGGTGGCGCGCGAGGAACTGCCCGATTACGCGCAGCTCGACTGGAAGGGCGAATCGCGCGAGTACCAGAAGGCCGGCGGCGCGGTGCTGCTGACCTTCGCCCTGGCGCTGCTGATCGTGTACCTGGTGCTGGCGGCGCAGTTCGAGAGCTTCATCCACCCGCTGGTGATCATGCTGACCGTGCCGCTGGGCGTGCTCGGCGCGCTGATCGGCCTGGCGATCAGCGGCGGTACGCTCAACATGTTCAGTCAGATCGGCATCGTGATGCTGGTCGGGCTGGCGGCCAAGAACGGCATCCTGATCGTCGAGTTCGCCAATCAGTTGCGCGATGCCGGGCGCAGCGTGCGCGATGCGATTGTAGAAGCCTCGGCGGTGCGATTGCGGCCGATCCTGATGACCTCGCTGGCCACCGTGGTCGGCGCGATCCCGCTGGTGGTCGCCGGCGGCCCCGGATCGGCCAGCCGCGCCACCATCGGCATCGTGGTGATCTTCGGCGTGTCGGTGTCCACGCTGCTGTCGCTGTTCGTGGTGCCGGCCTTCTATGCGCTGCTGGCGCCGTACACGCGCTCGCCGGACGCGGTGCAGCAGCGCCTGCAGCAACTGGAAGCGCAGACGCCGTCGGTCGGCGGCCACGCCTGAGCCGGGCCGCTCAGGCAGCCGCGCTCAGGCCGGATCGACGCGCGACGGCGCCAGCGGCTGCGGCGCGCAGCGCGGCTGCTGCAGCAGGTGTACGAACTGCGCGGCGATCACCGCGCCACCGAAATGGCGCTGCACGAAGTCGCGCCCGGCCTGGCCCATGCGCTGGCGCCGTTCGCCGTCGCACAGGCGCAGGATCGCATCGCGCCAGCCGTCCACGTCGCCGGGCGTGAGCAGTTCGCCGCTGACCCCGGGGTCCAGCGTCTCCGCGGTGCCGCCGACGTGGCTGGCCAGCACTGGCACGCCGCTGGCCTGCGCCTCCACCGAGACCCGGCCGAAGGTTTCCGGCGCCAGCGACGGGAACGCCAGCATCGACATCGCGTTGTAGTAGGGCGTGGTGTCGTTGACCCAGCCGACGAAGCGGTGGCGCTGGCCGTGCGGCTGGGCCGCGGCCTGCGCCTGCAACTGCGCCGCGTCCGGGCCGTCGCCCAGCCACAGGCAGTGCAGCCGCGGCTCCTCCGCCATCGCCGCCCCAGCGGCTTCCAGCAGCGGGAAGATGCCCTTGCCGGCGTGCATGCGCCCGCTGTAGCCGAGCACGATCGCGTCCTCGGGCAGGCCCTGCGCGGCGCGGATGGCGCGGCCGCGTTCCGGATCCGGGCGCAGCCGCTCCATGGTCACCGGGTTGTACAGCACCTGCACCAGCGCCTCGGGCACGCCGCGCTCCAGGTAGGCCTGGCGCGCGTAGTGCGACACCGCGAAGAAGCGCGCGGCCAGGCGCGGGATCGCATAGCCGGACAGCGCACTCATCGCCGGCGTGCGGTGGCGGAACAGCGTGACCGGGATGCCCAGCACGCGTCCGGCCAGCAGCAGCGGCCAGTATTCCTTGCCGAAGTTGCCCACCAGCCAGTCCGGCCGGCTGCGCCGCGCCACGCGCAGCAGCGGCCGGTAACCGTCCGGGTCCAGCACGTTGCGGAAGTGCCCGACGTGCACGGTGATGCCGCTGCGGCGCAATTCGTCGGCGATCAGGCCGCCCTCGCAGGCGATGACTTCGACCTGATGGCCGACGCCGGCCAGCGCCTGCGCCAGCGCCACGAAATGGGTGGCCGCGCCGGTGTTTTCGGGATTGGTGCCGACGAACAGGAATTTCATCCGCGCCGGTCCTCGTAGGCGGTGAAGGCGCGCAGCGCGAACTGCGGCAGCAGGTGGTGGCGCGCGACCTGGATGCGCGGGTAGCGCATCGGGTCCGAGCCGGCCGGGGCGCGGCCGCGGCGGGTGCTGGTGGCGGCGGTGTAGCCGGCCTCGCGTACCACGTCGGCGACACGGTCGTCCACATCGCCATAGGGGTAGCAGAACTGCGGCACCGCCTCGCCGAGCAGGTCCTCCAGTTCGCGCTTGCAGCCGCCGATCTCCTCGCGCAGCGCCGCATCGCTGCAGCCGGTGAGGTGCGGGTGCGAGCGGGTATGCGCGCCGATCTCCATGCCGCCGGCGCGCCACTGGCGCAGCTCGGCGAGGTTCATCAGCGGCTTCTCGATGCCCAGCTTCTGCGCATCCCACACGTTGTGGCGGCCGATGCAGCCGCTGACCATGTACACCGTGGCGGTGAAACCCAGCCGCTGCAGCACCGGCAGCGCCGCGTGCAGGTTGTCCAGGTAGCCGTCGTCCAGGGTGACCACCGCGATCTTGCCCTGGCGCTCGCCGCGCAGGTACGGCATGGCGTCGGACATGGACACGCCGCGGTAGCCCAGCCGCTGCAGCAGGCGCATCTGCCGGGCGAAGCGGCCCGGGCTCACGTACAGGCTGCGGTACACCTGCAGGTGCCGCGGCGCCTCGGCCACGTTGTGGTACATGAAGATCGGAATGCGGGCCGTGGTGGCGGTGTCGGAGGGCATCGGGGAACGGCTCTTTGGACAGAAAGGCGAGGTGCGGCGCGGGAGTCTACCGGGCCTGGCTTTCGCTGGTCTGTCGGGTAAAACCCTCAGCCGTAGACGATCGCGCCGCCGTGCAGGCCGCGGCCGGCGGCTATGCTGCGCGTCCCTTGCCGCAGGAGCCGCCGATGTCCGAGACCGCCGCTGCCGCCCCCTGGCGCGATCTGCAACTGCATCTGGACGGCATCGTGCTGCGGCGCTGGCGTGCCGAGGACCTGGATGCGCTGGTCCGCCACGCCGACGACGCCCAGGTGGCGCGCGGGCTCAGCCGGCGCTTTCCGCATCCCTACACGCGCGCCGACGGCGAGGCCTTCCTGGGCGGGCAGGTGATCGACCTGAACGACCAGGTGCTGGCGATCGAGATCGGCGGCGAGGCCTGTGGCGGGATCGGCCTGCATGCAGCGGCGCAGCCGGCGCCGGAGCGGGCCGAGCTCGGCTACTGGCTCGGCCGCGCGCACTGGGGCCAGGGCCGGATGACCCGCATCGTCGCCGCCTACCTGGACTGGGCGGTGCCGGCGCTGCGCCTGCAGCGGATCGAGGCGTTGACGCTACCAGACAACCATGGCTCGGCGCGCGTGCTGCAGAAGAACGGCTTCGTTGAGATCGGCACGCGCCGCGAACTGTCGTTGCGCGATGGACAGCCGCGCGATTTGCGCCTGTTCGCGCGGACCGGGGCGGCGGCCTGAGTCGCGCGTCGCCCGTGCGAGCGACGCGCGCGGGCCACGGCTTCAGTAGGAAATGGTGGCCGAGGTCGCGGTGGTGTCCACCGCGTAGTTGCATTGCACGTCCAGGCCCGAGCTGTCGCTGTACGACACCCACGCCGGCGACGCCACCTTCTGCATGCGGTAGTCGTAGACGCCGATCGCATCGAAGGTGATGCTCCCGTCCGGCGGATATTGGTCGCAACTGTCCACCGCATAGACTTCCAGCGCACCGCCCACCACCAGGTGCGTCCGGGAATTGATGTCGTAGGTGGTGCTGAGCCGCACGCTCTGGCCGGTGGTGACGTTGCGCGTGTCGACGTTCCAGTTCGTGCAGGGCAGGCCGTTGTTGCAGGTGGCGTAGGTGTCGCCGACGATCCGGTCGCCGGCCCTGGCCGCGATGAAGTCGCTGTGCCACACCATGCCGTCCTGGCAGCAGTTCCAACTGCTCAGGTCCCAGCTGTCGTTGTAGCCGCGGTAGCCGAGCACCGGTTGCAGGATCGTGGGATCGTCGCTCTGCATCCCCGGGAAGAAGTACACCGTCTGCTGCGCCACGTTGGTCGGGTTCTGCGGCACCGTCCAACTGGCCACGATGCGCCCCATCTTGTTGCCGGTCACGTCGATGGCCGACTGCACCCAGTCGTGGGTGATCGGCGGCGGCACCGCGCCGCGCGCGCGCGCTGCCCGCAGCGCCGCGCCAGCGCGGATCGGCTGGCCGTCCAGGCCACGTCCGTCGGGGTGGACGCGGGTGCCGTTGGGGGTGAAGTTGTCCTGGGTGCAGGCCTGCGCCTGTTCGCGCGCGCCATCGGCATGCTGCAGGGCGCCGTCGGCGAGCACGCGGTCGCTGCGATGGACCTGGCGCACGCAGGCCGGCGCGAAGTAGCCGAACGGCGTCTGGATGTAGTCGTCGGGGACGTTGGTGGGCTTGTGCGCGGCAGGCAGGGCGCCGACCCGCGCCAGGCGGGCGTCGGGCGCGGCAGTCTGGGCCAGTGCGCTGGCGCTCAGGCCGAGCAGGGGCAGCATCAGCAGCAGGGCGGCGTGCACGCAGCGGCGTGCGGACGAGGAAAACGGACGGATGTCGGAGTGCATGGGAATCGCCTTGTCGTGAGAATGCGGAGTGCGTTCTCGGGAGCCCGCGGAGCACGGCGCTGCGCGATGCGGCGGCGCAGGCCATCGCAGGTATCCCGTCTGCGAAGCGAATGGCACGGTGATGGTGGGTCGATGGCGCCTGCATGGTGGCGGAAGGAGCGGCGACAATGGACCCGATGCGCGCGCCAGGCTTGTCGGATTTGCGCATGCGCTGCCGCGAATTCCGCACGGTGGAAGCCGGGAGCGAACCACTTCACGGTGCGGCCGGAATGCGGGTTGCGCTTTGCGGTGCATGACGTAGACAAGTCTCGGGGCCGCGCTGCGTCATGCCGGGGCAGCCAGTGGGGCGCGGATGAGCGAAAATCCCCACAGCGCGCCGTCCCGGGCGCGCGCCCCGTGCGTTTTTCAGGAGAGTCCCATGCGTCATGCCCTTCGTTTCCGCTGTGCCGCGTCGGCGCGGTGCGCCTGCGCCGCGGGCGTGCGCCGATGACCTCGCCCTGGGGCAACCGCTCGCGCGGTGGGAATCCCCCCTCTCCCCCCGGGAGAGGGGCCGGGGGCGAGGGTGCGGCGGCGACCAACCGCAACGAACTGCGCCTCTACGGCCTCAACGCGGTGCGCGCGGTGTACGCGCGGCGGCCGGAGGCGATCCGCAAGCTGTACCTGAGCGAGGCGCGGATTCCGGCATTGCAGCCGCTGCTGAAGTGGTGCGTGGCCAACCGGGTCGGCTACCGCGTGGTGGACGAGGCCGATCTGCACAAGCTCGCCGCCAGCAGCCACCACGAGGGCGTGGTCGCCGACGTGCTGCGCGTCGCGCCGCTGGCCCTGGCCGACTGGCTGCAGGCGCTGGCGCCGGGTCCGGCGCTGGCGCTGTGGCTGGATGGCGTGGGCAACCCGCACAATTTCGGCGCGATCCTGCGCTCGGCGGCGCACTTCGGCGTGGGCGCGATCCTGTTGCCGGAGCAGGCCGCACTGGCGCTGTCCGGTGCCGCCGCGCGCGTGGCCGAGGGCGGCGCCGAGGCGGTGCCGCTGGTGCGGCTGCCGCCCACGATGCAGGCTCAGGCGCAATTGCGCGGCGCGGGCTTCGCCCTCGCGGCGACGCTGGTGGACGGCGGCGACGATCTGTTCGCCACTGCCTTGCCGCAGCGCCTGGTCTACGTGATGGGCGCCGAGAGCGACGGGATGGACCGCGACTTCGCGCAGGCCTGCGATCTGCGCCTGTCCATCCCCGGCAGCGGCGCGGTGGAAAGCCTCAACGTCGCCGCCGCCACCGCGGTGTTGCTGGGCACCTGGCGCAGCCGGCATCCGCACGGGCGTGCGGCGCGCTGAGCACGGCGTCACGCGCTGAGATGCGGCTGCATTTGGCTACGCAATAGTGTGCGCGCCGGCCGGTTTCGGGTTTGCGAGGGGCCTGCCGGCGGCGTAGCGTGCAGGCGCGCCTCGCCGATGCGATCGCGCCACGCGCGCTGGCGTCGGCGAAACCGCGCAGTCCCCCGCCCGAAAGGGCCATCGTCACTCCTGCGGAGATGTCGCTCATGAAGCTGCTGTTCTCCATCAAGCACCTGCTGTCGTCGAAGAAGCCGCTGAAGTCGTACGCCTGGTACATCTGGTACTGAGCGCCGTGTGCGATGCCGCGCGGCATGCCGTGCGGCCGGTGCCCGGCGGATGCGCTGCGCCGGGCGTCGTTCCTCCAGGAGACTGGCGATGTCCGCCACCATGGTCGACCGCGATGCGCGCGCCACGGTCTTCGCGCCGCGTCTGCAGGCGTTGCTGCGCGCGCATGTGGGGCAGGACGCGTTCCGCCTGGATGCCGACACGGTCGGTGTCGCCGGCGCCGCGCTGAGCGACCGCCTGCTCGCGGCCCGGCCCGCCACCGAACACGAACGGCCGACCTTCAAGCCGTTGCACGGCCGCTCGATCGCGCGCAGCGAAGCGGCGAAACTGATGCAGGCGATCGGCCGCGACGTGCGCGAGGCGCTGAAGCGTCCGCCGCCGCCCACGCTCGACCTGTCCGGTCCATGGCCGCACATCGGCCATGTCTATCTGCGCGACCTGCTGCTCGGCGGCGACCCGTGGCGGCTGCGCCTGCTGATGGACCGCACCCTGGAACTCACGCCGCGCCTGACCTGGGCGGTGATCGCCGCCGGCGCGCTCGCACCGCTGGCGCCGTGCGCGGAGGCCTCGGCGTTGGCCACGCTGCTGTCCGCGGCCGACGGCTACCGCGCGCGCCGCGATGCGATGGGCCTGTACCGGCGCACCGCCGCGCCGGTGTGCTTCACCATTTCCACGCTGGTTGCCAACGCGCTGTGGCTGGGGTCGCCGTTCGACGCGCGCGTCTGCAACCGCAACATCCTCTACGAAACCCTGCGCCTGCTGCCGCCGTCCTGGAACATCCTGCGCAATGCCTCGCCCGAGTACGGTGCGCTGGATCCGCGTATCAGCGCCGCCGACGACGTGCTGGTGCTGCCCTTGCTCAGCCATCGCGATCCGGCGCTGTGGGAGGAGCCGGAGGCGTTCCGGCCCGAGCGCTGGGACGGCGTGGATCCCGATGCGTTGCCCGGCTACCTGCCGTTCGGCCATGCCTCCGAGCGCTGCTGGGGCCGGCACATGGTCATGCCGCTGGCGGAGCGGCTACTGGACCTGCTGCGCGGTCAGGACCTGGTCGCGGACCCGCAGCAGCGTCGCGCCACTGTGCCGTTGACCGGGCTGCTCGGTGTGGCCCAGGTCGACGTGATCCGGCACGCGCGCGCTCGAGGCGTTGCCTGCCGCACGCGGTGACGGCGCTCAGCGCGGGGCGGGCGGCGCGGTGGACCCGCGCGTGACCAGGGTGTAGTCCAGCACCTGATGGGTACCGCGGCTGGGCAGTCCGTCGCGGCGTTGGCGAATTTCGCCGAGCAGTAGCGTCACCGCGGCCCTGCCCATCGCCGCGACCGGCTGGTGGATGGTGGTCAGCTCCGGCCAGATCGTGGTGGCCACCGGCGTGTCGTCGAAACCGGCGATCGACAGATCCTCGGGAACGCGCAGGCGCAGTCCGTGCGCGATCGCCAGCGCTGCCGCGGCCATGTCGTCGTTGCTGCACAGGATCGCGCTGGGACGCGGGGCGACCTGCAGCAACGCAGTGGCCGCGAGCAGGCCGGAGCGGTAGGTGAACAGGCCTTCGGCCACGCGCTCCGGCGCCACCGTCAGCCCGGCCCCGGCCATGGTGTCGAAGAACGCGCGGCTGCGCAGCGCGCTGGGCGTGTGCCCGGGATCGCCGCTGACGAAGCCGATGTCGCGGTGGCCCAGGTCGAGCAGATGCCGGGTGAGCGCGCACGCCGCCTGGTAGTCGTCGATGCGCACCGAGCTGACCCCGGGCATCGGTGCGCCGGTGGCGACCGCGACCAGCGGAATGCCGCGCGCATCCAGTTCGGCGATGGTCTGCCGCGCATCGCACAGCGGCGGCGGCAGGATCAGGCCATCGGCACCGGCCTCAAGCAGGCGTTCGGTGGCGGCGCGCTGGCTGGCGCTGTCGTCGCTCTTTTCCACCAGCACCTGGCAGCCTTCCAGGCTGCTCTGCTCGAGCATGCCGAGCATGAACTGGTTGAGGTAGGCCGCGCTGGGATTGCTGTAGAGAACGCCGATGCGCGCCAGTCCTGCGGTGCGCAGCGAGCGGCCGGCGAGGTTGGGGCGGTAGCCGAGCGCCTTGATCGACGCTTCGACGCGCTCGCGCATGGTAGCGCTCACGCGCGGGTGGCGATTGATCACGCGCGAAGCAGTCATCGGCGACACGCCCGCATGGCGGGCTACATCCAGCAACGTCACCGCTGAGCCCGCGCGACGTTGCCGTATGCCCATCAAAGGTCCTGGCGCTGCTGCGGAGGGGAAGCCCCTGCGCGCGTCCTGCGCAGGTCCGGTTTACTTTACTCCCTGGGCGGTTCCACTGTCTTGGCCTGGCTGCCGAAACCGCCGTCGGCCTGCGCCGCCAGATATGCGAACACCGCATACGCGGCGACGTTCTGCGCCAGCGCCTTCGGGTCGATCTTGTCCAGGGTGTCGTCGGCGGTGTGATGCAGATCGAAGTAATCGCTGCCGTCCTGCGCCAGCCAGGCCCAGGCGCCGCCCCTGGCGGCGAGCGGCCCGACGTCCGGGCCGGGGCCGCCGGCGTCCGGCGCATAGGCGATGCCGAGCGGCGCCAGCGCCTCGGCGATCTGCCGGGTCGCCGCGCGCGAGCCGGCGGCATCGCCGGAGCCGGTGTTGAAGGCATAGATGCGGCCGGCGCCGAAGTCGCTCTCGGCGGCGATCTGGTGCCGCGCCACGTCCTTGGCATGCGCCTGCGCGTAGGCCTTGCCGCCGTACAGACCCTGCTCCTCGTTGGCGAAGGCGACCACGCGGATGCTGCGCTTGGGAGCCTGCTTGAGCTGGCCGATCAGATGCCCGGCGGCCATGCTGATCGCCACGCCGGCGCCGTCGTCGATCGCGCCGGTGCCCAGGTCCCAGGAATCCAGGTGCCCGCCGATCAGCACCACCTCGTTCGGCAGCGTGCGCCCGGTGATCTGCCCGATCACGTTGTAGGAGGTGGCGGTGCCGTCCCAGCCGCAGTCCAGCGCCAGGCGCAGGCGTACCGTGCCGCGCGCGAGCAGGCGCGCCAGCTGGTTGGCGTCGGGCACCGACAGCGCCGCCGCCGGCACCGGCGTCAGTCCTTCGTCGAAGCGGGTGATGCCGGTATGCGGCACGCGGTGCGAATCGGTGCCGGCCGAGCGCATCACGAAACCGATCGCGCCCTTGCGGATCGCTTCCGACGGCCCCTTGCTGCGCACCGCGCCGCCGTTGCCGTAGTCCTTGCCATCGCGGGTGCGCAGCATCTGGTAATCGACGAAGGCGATCTTGCCGCGCAGCGTATCGGCCGGCGCCGCCTGCAACGCAGCCAGGTCGGCGAAGCGCACCACCTCGGCCTCGACCGTGCCGCCGGGGCTGCCGCCCAGCGCGGTGACGGTGAGCGGTTGCGCATGCGCGCCGAGCACCTGCGCGTGTTCGCTGCGCCGCTCCCATTTGGGGAACGTCACCGGCTCGGTCCACACCTTGTCGAAGCCGAGTGCCTTGAATTTCGCGGTGGCCCAGGCCACCGCGCGTGCATCGGCCTCGCTGCCGGCCATCCGGGGGCCGATCTCGGTGTTCAGCGACTCGACCACCTTCCAGCCGGTGTCGTCGGCCAGTGCCCGCTCGCGCAAGGCCGACGCGTCGCGGAGTGCCGCCTCCGGGATGCGCGTGGCCTCGACGGCAACCGCAGGAGAGGACAGACTCAGCACAGCAGCGATGACGACGGCAAGACGACGCATGGAAAACTCCGCGGACACAGGAACCGCGAGCTTAGCAGTGCCTCACCGCCGTGCACGACGCGGCCTCCATGGCGGAAGCCGCGTGTGCCGTCGCGCTTACTCCGCGCGCGGCTCGTGCTTGAGCGAATCGCGGATCTCGCGCAGCAGCAGCACTTCCTCGGTCGGGGCCTTCGGCGCCGGCGGTTCCTTGCGGGCGATGCGGTTGATCGCCTTGACCAGCATGAAGATGGCGAAGGCCACGATCACGAACTGGATGATGGTGTTGAGGAAATCGCCGATGCCGATCACCACGGCCGGTACCGGCTTGCCGGCCGCGTCCACCGTCGCCGCCTTGAGCGTCCATGCCCAGCGCGAGAAATCCACGCCGCCGACGAGCAGCCCGATCGGCGGCATGATGATCTTCTCGACCAGCGCGGTGACGATCTTGCCGAACGCGGCGCCGAGCACCACGCCGACCGCCAGGTCCAGCACGTTGCCGCGCATGGCGAATTCCTTGAATTCGCGGATCATGCTCATCGGGACTCCTCTCTTGTCAGTGCGGGCCTGTCGCCGCGGCGCTAGCCTAGCGCAGTCGCCGTGGTGGTCGAATCACAGGCGTGCGTATGCCGCGCGACAGGCGTGCCCCTCAGCCGACGATGCGGCCGTGCCGCTCGGCCACGTTCTCCAGGCGCGCGCTGAAGCGATCGCCCGGGCGCAGCGCGGCCACGCCGGCCGGCGTGCCCATGAACACCAGGTCGCCGGCGCGCAACGCGAACAGCTTGGACAGTTCGTGCAGGATCTCCGGCACGTTCCAGATCATCTGCTCCAGCAGCGACTGCTGACGGACTTCGCCGTTGACTTCCAGCGAGAGGTTCAAGGCCTCCAGCGCCCCGACCTCGCCGGCCGGGATCAGCTCGCTGATCGGCGCGGAGGCGTCGAAGCCCTTGGCGATGTCCCACGGCAGGCCCTTGGCCTTGGCCGCGGCCTGCAGGTCGCGACGGGTCAGGTCCAGGCCCACGCCGTAGGCCAGGATCAGGGCCTCGGCGCCGTCCACCGGCAGCACGCCGGCGGGCGCGTCCTGGCCCAGCGCCACCACCAGTTCCACTTCGTGGTGCAGGTCCTGGGTCGCGGACGGGTAGGGGACGGCCTCGTCGCCGATCACCAGCGCATCGGCCGGTTTCATGAAGAAGGTCGGCTGGCCGCGCTCGGCCTTCGAGGCCGGCGCACTGGCGCCCATCTCACGCGCGTGGTCGGCGAAGTTGCGACCCACGCAGTAGATGCGATGCACCGGGAAAAGCCCCTGGCCGCGCACAGGTACGCGAGGAGCCTCGGCAGCAGCGAACAGGTCTTTCATGAGCGTGCATCCAACGAACGGGGGATGCAGCAGTTTAGCGCGTCGGGTTCAACCCGATTCCAACAGGGAAGCGGATGTCGCTCTCGCGATTCCCCAATCCCGATTCCCCATTCCCAGCTCTAAAGCGGCAAGGCCGGCTTGCGCACCACTCGATACTCGCCATCGACCACATGCCGGCGCGCGGTGGCCGGGCGCTTGCCGCGCTGGCTCAGCAGCTTCATGGCGATGCCGCCCAGGATCATCGCCGCGCCCACGAACACGCTGACGAACACCAGCCCGGCCAGGATCGCCAGGCCGAGCAGGCCCACGGCCAGCTTCACCAGCGGATGGCGCGGCTTGCGCGGCGCGAACAAGTGCCGGAATTGGTCGAAATTGAAGAGGCGAGCGCGCATGGCAGAACTCTGTTTCAGTTTGAACCGAAGGGGCGCAGTATCGGCGCTGTTTTATGTGACGGAGTGAAAACTTCGTTAAGCGAAAAATTAACACTTTCCGGTCAGGGGCTTGCATGTGCTCGTCGGGTGAAGGGCGTGCGGCGTCACGGCTGCCGATCGCCCATGCCAGAATGAACACCCCTTGCTGCCCGCGCTGCGTTCCATGACCGAATCATCTGCCGTGCTGGCGCCGCTGCACGACCTGGTTTCCGGCGAACTGGCCGAGGCCGAGGCGCTGATCGGCGGCGAGCCCGAATCGCTGCTGCTGTATCGGGAGGGCGACCGCGTGCGTGCGTGGTTGAACGTGTGCCCGCATGCCGGGCGCCGCCTGGACTGGGCGCCGGGGCAGTTCCTGAAGAGCCGCGAGGGCCACGTGGTGTGCGCCGCGCATGGCGCCGCGTTCGAACTGCAGGGCGGTGAGTGCGTGTCCGGCCCCTGTCGCGGCCAGAGCCTGCACGCGGTGCCGGTGGACGTGCGCGACGGGCAGGTGGTGCTGGTTTAGCGCGCAGCGCAGGTGCTTGCGATGGGGCACGCTACAGCGCGTGCCACCAGCCCATCGACATCAGGTTGACCATCAGCACCACCACCAGGGTGTAGACCAGCGACAGCGGGCCGCCGACGCGCCACAGTTCGCGCGGCTGGTAGTTGGCCGGGCCGGTGATCATCGAGATCACCGGATTGGACGCGGTCATCAGGTTGTTGGACGCCGACAGCGCCACGATCAGTGCGAACGCGGTGGGATTGCCGCCGGCCGCCAGCGCCAGGTTGACCGCGATCGGCACCATCACGATGGTCGCGCCGACATGGCTGATCACCAGCGAGAACGCGGTGGTCAGCAGGCCCAGGGCGATCTCCAGCGCCCACACCGGCATGCCCTCGGGTAGTCGCGCAATGGTATGCCCGGCGACCCAGGCCGCCGCGCCGCTGCTGTCCATCGCCCAGCCCAGCGGGATCAGCCCGGCCATCAGGAACACGGTTTTCCAGTTGATCGCCGCGTAGGCCTCGTCCATGCGCAGCACGCCGGTGAGCAGCATGCCGGCCACGCCGGTCATCAGGGTCAGCGCCACCGGCAGCCTGGAAGTCAGCGCGATCAGGATGGTCAGGGCGAAGATCGTCATCGCGATCTTGAACTTGTGCGGGCGGTGCTCGCCCTTGGGGTAGTCGGTGACCACCACGAAGTCGCGGCTTTCCGAGGCCTGCGCCAGGTCCTGCCAGATGCTGTGGAACACCAGCATGTCGCCGGCGCGCAGCGGCACCTTGCGCACGTCCTCGCGGATCACCTGCTTGTCGCGGTTGATCGCCAGCAGGCTGATCCCGGCCTGCTTGCGCAGGCGCAGTTCTGCCGCGCTCTTGCCGATGAAGCGCGAGGTCGGCGGGATCACCGCCTCGGAGATGCCGGCGCGGCTGGGGTTGAACAGATCGCCGAGGTTGCGCAGGCGCGAGGACAGGCGCAGGAACTGGTTCTGCGCGAAGTCGGCGACCTGCTGGCGCGCGCCCATCACCCCGAGCACGCTGCCGACCCAGATGCGCATGTCCGCCGGCGGCGCCAGGCGGGTGTCGTTGCCGGTCTTCAGGGCGAGCAGCAGCGGTGCGTTGTGCACGGTCTCGGCCTCGCCCAGGGTCATGCCGACCAGCGGACTGTCGGCGCTGACGATCAGCTCGAACACATCGCCTTCGATGCCGTAGGTGCGGGCGAAGTAGCTCTCGGTGCGCGCCGGGGTGACGCCGTCGTTGATCAGCCGCTCTTCTTCGGCCAGCGCCTTGTCGCCGCGCACGCGGAAATAGATCAGCGAAGCCGCCAGCAGCGCCACGCCGATCGGCAGCGGCGCGAACATGCGCAGCGGCTCGATGGTGGCCATGCCCGAGGGCAGGTTGTTGTTGGCCGACTGCAGCAGGTCGTTGAGCAGGATCAGCGGCGAGTTGCCGACCATGGTCAGCGCGCCGCCCATCACGATGGCCGCGGCGATCGGCAGCAGCAGCCGCTGCAGGGTCAGCCCGGTGCGTCCGGCCAGGCGCGAGGCCACCGGCAGGTACAGCGCCATCACCGAGGGGTTCTGCATGAACGAGGAATTGAGCCCGGCGATGGCGGTGGTCAACAGCATCAGCCGTTCCTCGACCCCGCGCGCCCGGCGCAGCAGCCACGAGGCCAGCCGGTTCAGCGCGCCGGTGCGCTCCAGCCCGGCGCCGAGGATGGTGGTGGCGATGATGCTCATCACCGCGTTACCGGAGAAGCCGCTGAACAGTTCCTCCGGCGCGATCAGCCCGGTCACCCCGAGCACCACCAGCACCACCAGCGCCACCACGTCGGCGCGGATCCGCTCGAACACGAACATCGCCATGGTGAAGCCGACCAGCCCGAGCACGAGCTTCATATCGGTGGTCAGCGTCAGCGCGGTATCCATGCGAGGCCGGGAATGGGGAATCGGGAATGGAGAATGGCAGAAGCGGCCGGTCGTCGCAGGTCGTCGCTATCGGGGGGCGGCAGACGAGGGCTCTTCCGATTCCCCATTCCCCGTTCCCGATTCCCGGTCGTACAACAAATCCCACACCCCATGCCCCAGATTCTGGCCGCGGGTCTCGAAGTGGGTCTGCGGGCGCCAGTCCGGGCGCGGCACGTGGCCGCGCGGGCCGGCGCGGTTGACCAGGCCGGGGGTGGCGTCGAGCACGTCCCACATCTGCTCGGCGTAATCGGCCCAGTCGGTGGCGCAGTGCAGGCGGCCGCCGGCGCGCAGCTTGCGCACCAGCAGCGCGGCGAAGGCCGGCTGCAGCAGGCGCCGCTTGTTGTGGCGCTTCTTGTGCCAGGGGTCGGGGAAGTAGATGCGCACTTCGTCCAGGCTGCCGTCGGCGATCTCGTGCTGCAGCACCTCCACCGCATCGTGGTGGTACAGGCGCACGTGATCGGCGCCGTCCTCGGCCAGGGCGTTGAGCAGGCGGCCCACGCCCGGCGCGTGCACCTCGATGCCGATGTAGTCGCGGCCCGGATCGTGCTGCGCGGCATGGCGCAAGGCGGCGCCGTTGCCGAAGCCGATCTCCAGCACCTTGGGCGCGCTGCGGCCGAAAGTGGCGTCCAGGTCGCGCGGCTGGCCGCTGTAGTCCAGGCCGAAGCGCGGCCACAGCGCGTCGAACGCGCGCTGCTGGGCGGGAGTGAAGCGGCCCTGGCGCAGCACGAAGCTGCGCACCTGGCGATGGCCTTCCTCGACGGTGAAGGGTTTCGGCGGGGTCTTGGCGCCGGCGCTGGAGAACGGATCGGTCATCCCTGCGGCCTCACCCGATCAGTCCGTCGACCGGCGAGGAGGCGCTGGCGTAGCGCTTGCGCGGGATGCGCCCGGCCAGGAACGCCTCGCGGCCGGCCTCCACCGCCTTGCGCATGGCGCTGGCCATCAGCACGGGGTTGCGCGCGCCGGCGATGGCGGTGTTCATCAGCACGCCGTCGCAGCCCAGCTCCATCGCGATCGCCGCGTCCGAGGCGGTGCCGACGCCGGCGTCGACGATGATCGGCACCTTGGCGTTGTCGATGATCTCCAGCAGGTTGTAGCGGTTTTGGATGCCCAGGCCGGAGCCGATCGGCGCGGCCAGCGGCATCACCGCCACGCAGCCGATCTCTTCCAGGCGCTTGGCCAGGATCGGGTCGTCGCTGGTATAGACCATCACCTCGAAGCCGTCGGCGACCAGGATTTCCGCGGCCTTGAGGGTCTGCACCACGTCCGGGAACAGGGTGCGCTGGTCGCCCAGCACTTCCAGCTTGGTCAGGTTGTGGCCGTCGAGCAGTTCGCGCGCCAGCCGGCAGGTGCGCACCGCGTCCTCGGCGGTGTAGCAGCCGGCGGTGTTGGGCAGGATGGTGTACTGCTCCGGCGGCAGCACGTCGAGCAGGTTGGGCTCGCCCGGATTCTGGCCGATGTTGCTGCGGCGGATCGCCACGGTGACGATCTGCGCGGCGGCGGCCTCGGTGGCCAGGCGGGTCTGTTCGAGATCGGCGAACTTGCCGGTGCCGGTGAGCAGGCGCGAACGGTAGGGTTTGCCGGCGATCACCAGCGCATCGTGGGGGGCGGGAGCGTTCATCGGCGGATTATCGCCCATCGCACCGGCCCTGCCGAGCCCGCGCACCTGCGCGCGGCGGTGAGATTCAGCCGCCGCCCAGCGCGTGCACGATCTCGACCCGGTCGCCTGCGTGCAGTTCGTGCTCGGCATGCGCGCCGCGCGGCACGATCTCGCCGTTGACCTCGACCGCCACGCGCCGCTGGCCCAGCCCTTCGGCCTGCAGCAGCGCGGCCACGGTGGTGGCCGGCGCCAGCGTGCATTGTCTGCCGTTCAATTCGATGTTCATGCCATCATTGTGCAATGCGCGCCGTGGGCGTGCGAGTCGCAATCTTGCGGCAGTGCAACGTGAGCGTGTCCGGCAGAGGTGGAATGATGTCGGCCATGCGGCTACGTATGGTGCGGCCGCTTCCCCCGTTTCGCTGCATTTCTCGTGTTCCATTTCTGCCCGGGAGGGCTTCCATGACTTCGTCCATCCGTCCGCTCCGCTCGCTGCTCGCCGCCGCGATCGTGCTCGCCGCCGCGCCTGCGTTCGCGCAGTCCACCTACAGCCGCACCGTGTTCTTCGGCGACAGCCTGACCGACGCGGGCTACTACCGTCCGCTGCTGCCGGCCTCGGTGCGTGCGGTGACCGGCCAGTTCACCACCAACCCCGACTTCGTCTGGGCGCAGTACGTGGCCGAGTACTACGGCACCAACGCCGCCGCCAACGGCAACGGCCAGATCGGCGACGACTATGCCGCCGGCAATGCCCGTGTCGGCGTGGCCAACCCGAGCGCGCTGGGCGTGGCACCGTCGCTGGCCACCCAGGCCAGCAACTACCTGGCCGCCAACGGCGGCAAGGCCGACCCGAACGCGCTGTATTCGGTGTGGGGCGGTGCCAACGACCTGTTCGCCATCGCCGGCGGTGCGCCGGTGCAGGCCACCATCGGCAATGCCGTGACCGCCGAAGTGGGCATCGTCGCCAGCCTGCAGAACGCCGGTGCGCGCTACGTCATGGTCAACAACCTGCCCGACGTCGGCATCACCCCGCGCTTCCGCGCCGGCGGCGCCGCGGCGATGGCGCAGGGCACCGCACTCGCCACCGCCTACAACACCGCGCTGTTCTCCGGCCTCAAGAGTGCCGGGCTGCGGGTGATCCCGGTCGATACCTTCCACCTGCTGCAGGAAGTGGTGGCCAACCCGGGCGCCTACGGCTTCACCAACGTCACCGGCACCGCCTGCCAGCCGCAGATCACCGCGCAGTCGCTGACCTGCAACCCGACCAGCTACGTCAGCGCCGATGCCGCCGACACCTACGTGTTCGCCGACGGCGTGCACCCGACCGGCCGCACCCACGAACTGCTGGCGCAGTACGCGCTGTCGATCCTGGAAGGCCCGCGCACCCAGCAGATCCTGACGCACTCGGCGCAGATGGTCGGCCGCTCGCGCGCCGACCAGGTCGCCTGGCACGTCGATGGCCGCCCGGAAGCGGACGGCGTGCGCTGGTGGGGCAACCTGCGCGGCGACATGCAGCGCTACCAGCACGGCGACCTGTACGACGGCATGGCCCCGGCTGGTCTGTTCGGCGTGGACTGGTCGCGTGGCGAGTGGGTGTTCGGCGGCTTCGGCGGCTTCGGTCGCACCGATGCCGACTTCGGCAACCGCGGCGGCGACTATACCCAGGACGACAGCACCCTCGGTGGCTTCGCCGGCTGGTACGGCGAGCATGCCTGGGTCAACGCCCAGGTCAGCTACACCTGGCTGAGCTACGACGTCACCCGCAAGGTCAACCTCGGCCCGGCCACCATCGAGCACAAGGGCTCGCCGGACGGCAGCAACCTGACCGCGGCGCTGCAGGGCGGCTACGAGTTCGGCGAAGGCAGCTTCAAGCACGGCCCGGTGGCCGCGGCGATCTGGCAGAAGGTCAAGCTCGACGGCTACACCGAGAGCAACCCGAACTCCAGCGCGCTGGGCTACAGCGACCGCGACGTCGAGTCGATGGTCGGCCGCATCGGCTGGAAGGCCAGCATCGATGCCGGCACGGTGAAGCCGTACCTGCAGGCCACCTACGACCACGAGTTCAAGAAGAACCAGGAAGCCACCGCGTGGCTGCAGACCATGTCCGACCTGGGCGAGTACGCGGTGCCGGGCATCAACTTCGACCGTAACTACGCGTCGGTGGTGCTGGGCGCGCGGACCAAGCTGTGGGGCTTCGAGAGCAACGTCGGCCTCGCCACCACCACCGGCCAGTCGCGCGCGCACGACACCTCGCTGTTCGTGAACTTCGGCGGCAGCTTCTAAGCACTGCCCGACGTTGCCTGCCTTGCCCGGCTGTGTGCCGGGCAGGGTGGGGCAGATGGGGTGACGTAAACCAACGGCATTGGATGCCAGTTGTGGGAGGGGCTTCAGCTCCGACGCCTCTGATCTCGAGCCGTCGGGACTGAAGCCCTTCTGCATTTCCAGGGCGCGCTGCTGGGAGTGCCGGGATCGCCCGCGCGCTGCAGCCGCATTGCGCCGATTTCTTGCGCAACCCCCGGCCCAGCGCATAGACTGCACCGGCAACGCGGGCGTAGCTCAATGGTAGAGCTGTAGCTTCCCAAGCTACTGACGTGGGTTCGATTCCCATCGCCCGCTCCACGATTCCAACTCAGTCTGCAAGTGATTGATTGAGTTGAAGATTCAGGCCGATTGATGATTCCGAGCGATGCCCTCCGAGGTATCAATCGAGGTATCAATCTTGCCCAAGCCTCTGATCATTTCGCGCTCGGCTGGCCTGTATGCGCGCTTCTTTGTTCACGCTGATCTGAAGCCCATGGTCGGCGCACGCTACGTCTTTTCGACCAAGGCGAGTATCTTGGAACCATCCAAGTTACTGGCTTGATTTTCTATAGGTCGGGCTTGGCGGACTATCGCGTGGGTTGAGATGTGGAGCGCGCTTTGAGGGGCATGAAAGATGTATCGCTTTGGTGCGTCTTGACCACATTCGGAAATCGGTTGTCTCCGGCAAGACAAGAGTGAACTTCATTTTGCAAATTTCAAGCGAGAATATGAATCTGGCCTCGATAGACGAGATTTTCGTCGGGCGGGGGTTTTCAAGTATCCAGGGCGAGATGTCTCTGGCGATCGCAGTTTTTGGGTCTGATAGCTATCAAAGGTTCATCAAAAATCAGTCCTTTCCAGAATTCTTTGTTGCCGCTAAGGAGCGTGAGAGTGAGCTTGGCGTCCGACTCGCGGAGTGGAATGCCACCTCTCGAGAAGAGGTTGGTAAGGCCATTGAGCTTATCTTGGATGATCCTATTCTCGATTTCTTGCGAAAGCGTGATTTGTTCGTGCGGTTCTTTCCTGAGCAACTCGGACAGATGCTCTCTGTGCATCTGCCGGCATATCAAGAAAGCGTCGAGCAGGAGGTTGAAAATCTCTGCATCGTCACGCGTGGAGCGGCCATCGATTTGAAGGGAGGCGAAGCGATTGTTGCGCGCAAGCAAATATTCAATGAGGTGGCGAGAGACGCCTTTGCGAAAGTTGGGCTATCTGTTGCCGGCGAGAAGGATGGGATGCTTCACTTTTCTGGGGTAGGAAACGACGGTGCCAAGTTTTCGGCGCAGATGGAGCCTTCATCCCTCACTAGAATATACTTGACGTATATGTGGCCGACCATTCGATACTGGCCTTTGATGTATTTTAGCTTGGTCGTTAAGAAGAGAGTGAAGGGCGAGAAGAAAGCGGCGATCATGATGCCGCCCGGCGTCCAGTCATTGGCAGCGCTGCGCTTGGGCAAATACGAAGACAGTCACTCGCTAGAAATTGCTGTGCGCGCCTTGGCGCTCTGGATCGAACTGGGATTTTTCGGTGGCCCAGCCAAAAATAACTGTTGAAATGATCAGAACTTTGAGCTTTTCCGGGTGTCTGGTTGCGCTCTGCTCAGAGCAGGCCTTCGCAGTCACATGCACGACAGTGCCTTCCAAGGCCGGAAACAAGCGCATTGGACTGCACTAGGCGCGAAGCCCGAGCGTGTGATGGGTTTCGTTGAGGCGATAGAGGGTGAAGTCATTTTCTTCGATCACGATTTGATTCACGCAGCACGGCTCCTGCTTGATGCGCCAATAGCGCCTCAGCGGAAGTCCTAGGCATTGCAGCAGAAGCACCCGATTGATGCTGTCGTGGCCGACGAGGACCACGGTCTGGCCGCTGTGATGGTGCAGGATGTTCTGTAGAACCCGCATGGCGCGAACCAGGACATCTGCCAGCGTTTCGCCCCCTGGAATCACCGCCAGGTCCGGCATCGCAAACCAGGTCCGTGCGATGTCGGGCCAGCGCGCAGCCACCTCTTCGTGCGTCAGTCCCTGCCACTGGCCGTAATGGATGTCGGACAGGTCGTCCAGGGTTCTGGTCGGCACGCCGGTCGCTTGCGCGATCGCTGCACCGGTCCGCACGCACCGCGACAGCGGACTGGTGTAGATCGCGTGCGGTGTCCAGCTTTGCGCGACGCGCGTCGCCAAGGCTGCGGCCTGCAGTTCGCCAAGCTGCGATAGCGGCAGTTCCGCACGCCCGCGGAACCGCTCGGGTGCAATCCAGTCGACATGCCCATGGCGGGTAAGGATCAGGGTGGTCATGGCCCCTTTCTCTCATTGTCTTGTCGAACCAGCGCTGAGCGGTCGCGAGCCAGCCGAGACAGCCGCCGGCGCACTGTCAAACCCGCTTCATCGACCAGCGCTAGGCTGGCAAACGCCTGAGCGTTCGCTCGTTGCCGGTGTTGCTTCTCGTGGTCGATCACAGTCGTCGTCGTTTTCTCACCCGCACGTCCATGGTCCTTGGGGCTGGCGCGACCATGCCGCTGTTGCCGGGCGTCATCCGCAGTGCGCTGGCGGTGCCGCCGGCGCGGGTCACCGGCACGCTGCAGGACGTGCAGCATGTGGTGATCCTGATGCAGGAGAACCGCTCCTTCGATCATTACTTCGGCTGCCTGCGCGGGGTGCGCGGCTATGGCGATCCGCGGCCGCTGCGGCTGCCCAGCGGCAAGCCGGTCTGGTACCAGCCCGAGCGCAAGGGCAGCGACCGCTATGTATTGCCGTTCCGGCTCAACAGCCAGACCAGCAGCGCGCAGTGGATGAAGGATCTTAACCACGACTGGAAGGGCTCGCACGAGACCTGGAAGCACCACGATGCCTGGATCGCGCAGAAGAGCGCGATGAGCATGGGCCACTTCCAGCGCGAGGACCTGCCGTTCTACTACGCGCTGGCCGATGCCTTCACTCTTTGCGACGGCTACCACGCCTCGCTGTTCGGTCCGACCAATCCCAACCGCATGTACATGTTCACCGGCACCAGCGGCCTGAGCGTCGGCAACGACGGCGAGCAGGCGGTGAACAACCGCGACGACGGCAACTGGACCGCGGACATGGCGCGCGACAATCCGCGCTTTCCCGGCTACACCTGGAGCACCTACTCCGAGCGCCTGCAGCAGGCTGGCATCAGTTGGCAGGTCTATCAGGAGTTCGACAACTACGGCGACAACAGCCATCCGTACTTCGCCAACTTTCGCAAGCTGGACCGCGCGTCGCCGTTGTACCGCCGGGGCCGCGCCATCGTGCCTGGCTCCACCGCCGACAACGCCAAGGCCTCGCGCGGCGAACACCTGGTGGCCGCGTTCGAGCGCGACGTGCGCGCCGGCACGCTGCAGCAGGTGTCGTGGATCGTCGCGCCGTACCTGCTCAGCGAGCACCCCGAGGCCACCCCGGCCTATGGCGAATCCTTGAGCGCGCGGCTGCTGGAGGTGCTGGCCGCTTCGCCGGAGGTCTGGTCGAAGACGGTGTTCCTGATCAACTACGACGAGAACGACGGCTTCTTCGACCATGTGCCGCCGGCGTTGCCGGCGATCCGGCCGGAGCTGGGCGCCAGCAACGTGGACCTGCATGGCGAGGACTATCACGGCGTGCCGGTCGGGCTGGGGCCGCGGGTGCCGATGCTGGTGGTGTCGCCGTGGAGCCGCGGCGGCTGGGTGAACTCGCAGGTGTTCGACCACACCTCGGTGCTGCGCTTCCTGGAGCAGCGTTTCGGCGTGATGGAGCCGAACATCAATCCCTGGCGCCGCGCGGTTGCCGGCGATCTGACCTCCACGCTGGACTTCGTCGGCCACGATCCGGCGCCGGTGGCCTTGCCGGACACCCGCGACTACATCGCCCGCATCGATGCCACCGCGACGCTGCCGCCGCCACAGCGCCCTGCCCAGCAGGCGCTGCCGGTGCAGGAACCCGGGCAGCGCCCGGCACGCGCGCTGCCCTACGATTTCGATGTGCGGCTAGAGGTGCAGGCGGATGCGCGCGTGTTGCGCATGCGCAACCGCGGCACGGCCGGCGTTGCGCTCAATGCCTATGCCGACGAGGGTGTGGCCGGGCCCTGGTTCTACACGCTGGCCGCCGGCAGCGAGCTGCAGGATGCGCGCCCCTGGCGCGGCGCTGCCGCCGATGCCGGCTACGCGTTGCGCGTGCATGGCCCCAACGGGTTCCTGCGCGAGTTCCATGGCGACGGGATCGGCGATGCCGGTCTGCAGGCAGAGGCCGACTACGATGCTGCCGCGCAATGCTTGCTGCTGACGCTGGTCAATGCCGGTGAGCAGCCCTGCGCGTTGCGCGTGCGCGACGGGTATCGCGGCGATGGTGGCGAGCAGGCGATCACGCTGGCTGCCGGTGATCGCACCGTCCTGCGTCTGCCGTTGCAGGCGCAGCACCACTGGTATGACCTGACCATCGACAGCGCGACTTTGCCGCAGTGGCGGCGGCGCCTGGCCGGGCACATCGAGACCGGCCGACCGAGCATGAGCGATCCGGCGATCGGCCGCGCGGTCGACGCGTAGTGGCTGCACTGGCGCTCCGATGCGTGACCAGGTTTCTGGCTGAGCACGGACACTGCTTGAGCAGGTCCCATAGGTAATGTGGCCGCTGTAGAAGTCACTGTGATCCGGGTTCACTAAGCGAGGCCATTGGCGCTTTGACCCTGTTGCAGTCGGGACTGAAGTCCCTCCCACAAGGATGGGGACGGCCTTCGACGTCGCTGCCAGCAGGTGCGCATGACGCCCGGCGATGCGCCGGCGGTGGCGGCAGATTCAGTCGCGATCCTTTCGAGCGCATGCGATTCTGAAACGACGGCCAATGCCGCATGGCCATCCCCGTGCACTGCAAGTTCGCCTCGCTCCCAAAACGCAAACGCCGCCGCTGCAAGAGCAGCGGCGGCGCGTGATGCCTTCCCTGGCAGTGTCGCGTCGGCTCAGAACTTGCCGCTGAAGGTGACGAAGAACTGGCGCGGCGCACCGGCCATCAGCGTCTGGTTGTAGCCGTTGGGGTCGGAGACGACGTAGCCGTTGGTGCCGACGGTGGCGAAATAGCGCTTGTCGAACAGGTTGGTGACGTTCGCGCTCAGGCCCAGGTTCTGGAACATGCCGACCTGGCCGAAGTCGTAGCCGGCGCTGAGGTCGAAGCGCCAGTAGCTGGGCACCGACGAGTCGTTGAGGTAGCTGATGTAGCGGCGGCCGGTGTACTTGCCGTCCAGCGAGGCGTGCCAGCCGGCGTTTTCGTAGGCCAGGCTGCTGGAGAACATCCACTCGGGGATGCCGACCACGCGCTTGCCGGAGGTCGCCACCACGCCGCCGTTGAGGTAGTCGTCCTGGTAGGTCGAGTCGTCATAGGACAGCGAGTTCAGCCAGCGCAGCTGTTCGATCGGACGCCAGATCACCGCCAGGTCGGCACCCTGGCTACGCACCGAACCGACGTTGTTGAGCGTGGCCGAGCAGGTCTGGATCGCGCTGCACGGCGAGGTCACCAGCAGGCGGTCGTCGAAGGTGGTGTGGTACAGGGCCAGCGACGCTTCCACGCCGGCGCCGCGCACGCGGTAACCCAGTTCGTAGGTCTGCGCGGTCTCCGGCTCCAGCGAGCCCTTGATCGCATTGAACGCGGCCTGCGATTCCTGGAACGGGGTGAAGCCGAAGCCGGCCATGTTCTTGTTGTAGGAGGCGTAGACCTCCTGGTGATCGTCGATCTTGTAGTTGATGCCGACCTGCGGCAGCAGGTCCGAGTCGGCCTTGATCTCGCCGGCGGCATTGGACGCGGACGGCACCTGCGACTGCGCGGTGGTGTCGACGATCAGCTTCTTGGCGCCGAAGTTCAGGGTCAGGCGCTCGTCCATCAGGCGCAGCGTGTCCTGCGCGTAGACCATGGTCGTGTCGGTATCGTAGTGCTGGGCGAAGCCGCGCGCGAACAGGGTGCCGTTCTTGTTGAAGTAGTACAGATCGGTGAACGGGCCGTCGAGCAGGAAGTAGTTGCGCTCCTGCACGGTCTTGGCGTTCTGGTACCAGCCGCCGATCTCGATCTCGTTGCCGGCCACGGTGAAGTTCAGCGAGCCGGTGACGCCATGGCGGTTGAGGCGGTAGTCGGTGGTGCGCATCGACAGCGGCACGCTGGGCGAGGACGCGACGTACGGCGTGGTCCACTGGCCTTCGCCGTTGTTGTCGTGGTAGTAGCCGGTCAGGTTCAGCGTGGCGCTGCCGCCGAGGTTGAACGTGCCGCTGAGCGCGGCCAGGTTGTCGCGGCGCAGGCCCGCGCCGGAGTAGTAGGACGCGTCGGCCTTGTCGTAGTCGGCCGGCAGGCCGTTGAGGCTGGCCGGGTAGCTGCCCTTGCCGTTGAGCGCGTTGGCGATCTGCACCGCGCTGTTCCAGTCCGGCATCAGGTAGTCCCAATCCCAGCCGAGGACCCGCTGCGAGGTCAGCGACAGGTCCATGATGTCGTATTCCTTGCGGTGCGAGCTGTCCAGGTACAGGCTGACCCGGTTGCCGTCGCCCCACTGGTACAGCGCCTTGGCGTTGGCCTGGTTGTACTCGTTGTTGCCGTAGCCCTTCCACTTGTCCATTTCGCCGTGCACCAGCGAGGTGTACAGCGAGAAGCCGTGGATGTCGCCGGTGTCGCCGCGCAGGTAAGTGCGGCGGGTGCTGTCGGAGCCGAGGGTCTGGCTGAAGCGGAAGCCGGCGTCGGCATCCGGATCGGCCGAGTAGTAGCGCACGGTGCCGCCGAGGTTGCTGCTCGACGGCGTGCCCAGGCCGCCGGCGCCCTGCGCCAGTTCCACCGAGGCCACGTTCTCGGAAATGATCGCGCGGGTCACCTGCAGGCCATCGGTGACGCCGTAGCTCATGTTGCCCAGCGGCACGCCGTCCAGGGTGAAGCCGAGGCGGCTCTGGTCGAACCCGTGCAGGCTGATCGCGGTGGACCATTCGTAGGCGCCGAACGGGTCGGCCGACTGGAACTGCACGCCGGGCAGCTTGTCCAGCACCTTCAGCGCGCTGGTGCCGGGGGCGGCGATTCCGATGTCCTCACGGGTGATGCGCTGCACCTGGCGGGTGGTGCCGCTGGACACGACGGTGATCGCGTCGAGCATGGTGGCATCGTTGCCGCTCGCGCTGGCCGCCGCATCGGCGGTTGCGGTGGCGGCGGCCGGCGCGGTCTCGGCCAGCGCGGCGAAGGCCGGCAGGGCGGACACGATGGCGAGCACCAGCGCGTGCGGGCGCAAGGATCTGGAAGTGGGGGTCATCGAAAGTCACCAATCAAGAGGGGGAGACGTTCCGGTCCTGCCGCGCGGGGCGCGGGCAGCCGGCACCGGGCCGGTACGCGGCCCGCCCGCCACGATGCAACGGTTTTGTGAACGTTTCGGGGCGGTCCGATGTCGGCTGTGGGACAGCACGCGGAACGTGGGTGATGGCGATCACCGCCGATCCCGGCCTTGCCGCGCGGGCGGCGGCGACGCGCGGCATCGCGGCGCCGGTGGCGCGACGTATGATGCCGGGCCAGCCACCGCCGCCGCCTTCGATGAAGCTCGCCATCCTGTCACGCAATACCAAGCTGTACTCGACCCGGCGCCTGGTCGAGGCCGGCCGCGAACGCGGGCACACGGTGCGCGTGCTGGACCCGCTGCGCTGCTACATGCGCATCGCCGCCGGCGCTTTCACCATGCATTACAAGGGCAAGCCGATCACCGGCTACGACGCAGTGATCCCGCGCATCGGCAATTCGGTGACCCGCTACGGCACCGCGGTGCTGCGGCAACTGGAGATGATGGGCGTCTGCACGCCCAACCCGTCCGACGCGATCCTGCGCGCCCGCGACAAGCTGCGCGCGCACCAACTGCTGGCGGCCAAGGGCATCGACATGCCGATGACCGTGTTCGGCGACAACCCGGACGACACCGGCGATCTGCTGTCCATGCTCGGCCCGCCGCCGCACGTGGTGAAGTTGAACGAGGGCACCCAGGGTACCGGGGTGATCCTGACCGAGAAGGCCAGCGCCTCGCGCGGCGTGGTCGAGGCGCTGCGCGGGCTGTATGCCAATTTCCTGGTGCAGGAGTTCATCGGCGAGGCCGAGGGCGCCGACCTGCGCTGCTTCGTGGTCGGCAACCAGGTGGTGGCGGCGATGCGCCGCACCGCGCCGGAGGGCGACTTCCGCTCCAACCTGCATCTGGGCGGCACCGCCGAGAAGACCGCGGCCAGCCGTGGCGAGCAGGAGGTCGCGGTACGCTCGGCCAAGGCGCTGGGCCTGGGCGTGGCCGGCGTCGATCTGATTCGCTCCAAGCGCGGGCCGCTGGTGTTGGAGGTCAACTCCACGCCGGGCCTGGAAGGCATCGAGACGGTCTGCGGGCTGGATATCGCCGGTAAGGTCATCGAGCACCTCGAAGCTTGCCTGAAACGAAAGAAATCAGGGGCTTAGTCGCATTACTGGCCGTTCGTTCTGGCTTAACACCGGTTTAATTCCGCCCTGCGTAAGCTTCTCCGGACCGCAGCTCTGCCCTCCTCAGCAGGAACGGTAATCGGGATAGAAAAACTTTCGGCCCAGGCAGCTCCGCTGCCTGGGTCTTTTTCTTGGGCGATTTGTTGGCGATCGCAGACCCCGGCCGACGCCGGGGTCGCGCTTGCGGGCATGTTTGCGCGGCAGCTACATTGCGACGCAATGGGGAACTGCGGAATGCAGGAGCCCGGATCGGTCACGGCGCCAAGGTGAGGCGCCCATGAACGTGAAGAAAGTGTTCGCACGGCAACTCAGTACAATTCGGCAGCGATCTGAGTCGGGTGAACGTGTTCAAGAAGCAGGCGAGCCTGGCTTGGCGCAGGCGTTGCCGAAGAACGAATGGCAGGCCGCGCCGTTTGCGAGCGCCGTAGCTCGCGAGCGGATCGGCTGGAGCGAGAACTGATAGCGGCGACGCGCTGTCCAAGGCAGCGAATCGTCAGGTGGATCGCGAGGGCGAAAGTTCGCCTGGGCATCCATCGGAACGCATTGCAAATACCATGGCGGCGTGCCGCCGTGGACGACGAGGAGGCGCGGCATCCGCGGCGCACTCTACTGATACGTAGTACGACTGACGGGGTACATGTTGGTGCGAATTCTAGTGATCGAAGACAACAGTGACATCGCTGCCAATCTCGGCGACTACCTCGAGGATCGCGGTCATACCGTCGATTTCGCCGCCGATGGCGTCACCGGTCTGCACCTGGCGGTGGTGCACGAGTTCGATGCGATCGTGCTCGATCTCAATCTGCCCGGCATGGACGGCATCGAGGTCTGCCGCAAGCTGCGCAACGAAGCGCGCAAGCAGACGCCGGTACTGATGCTCACGGCGCGCGATTCGCTGGACAACAAGCTCGCCGGCTTCGATTCCGGCGCCGACGACTACCTGATCAAGCCGTTCGCGCTGCAGGAAGTGGAAGTGCGGCTCAACGCGCTGTCGCGCCGCGGCAAGGGCGTGCACACCCGGGTGCTGGAGACCGGCGATCTGGAATACAACCTGGATACGCTGGAAGTGCGTCGCCAGGGCAAGCTGCTGCAGCTCAATCCCACCGCGCTGAAGATCCTGCAGGCGCTGATGGAAGCCGCGCCGGCGGTGGTGACCCGGCAGGAACTGGAAACCCGCGTATGGGGCGAGGAACTGCCCGATTCCGATTCCCTGCGCGTGCATATCCATGGCCTGCGCGCGGTGGTGGACAAGCCGTTCGACGTGCCGATGATCCAGACCCGCCACGGCATCGGCTACCGCATCGCCGCACCCGATGCCTGAAGCGCCTGCGTTGCCGCGTGTGGTGCGGCGGCGCGGACGCTACCGCCGCCGCCTCCGCAGCCGCATCATCCTCTCGTTCGTGCTGTTGGGCTTCGGCCTGACCGCACTGTTCGCGTTCGCCACCAACTGGGCGCGGGCACGCGTGGAGAACCAACTGGTCGAGGTGGTGCTGAACCGCAACATCGACGAGTACTCGCACCGGTTCTTCTCCGATCCGTCGAAGAACCCGGACCTGCCGGTGCAGCAGATGGTCGGCCGGGTGGTCAAGAGCGACCGCTTCGAGGCGCTGCGACGCGAGCAGCCGGAGTGGTACAACTTCTCCGACGGCATCCACAACGTGTCCGGTCGCGACGAAACCGGCAAGCCGTTCTCCTACAAGGTGGCGGTGCGCAAGACTCCGAACGTCTGGTTCTTCCTCGCCTATGACATGACCCAGACCATGCAGGGCGAGGTGCAGCTCAAGCGCACCCTGATCCTGTCGGTGCTGGTGTTCAGCGCGTTGTCGCTGGTGATCGGCTGGTGGTCGGCGTCGCGGGTGATGCGGCCGGTGTCGGATCTGGCGGCACGCCTGCGCGCCTATCGCGGCAGCAGCGATCCCAAGCCGCTGGCGCCGCACTTCCCCGACGACGAGGTCGGCCAGCTGGCCGAGGCGCTGGACGACTATTCGGCGCGCCTGACCGAAGTGGTGCAGCGCGACCGCGAGTTCAATGCCGACGTCAGCCATGAACTGCGCACGCCGCTGGCGGTGATCCGCGGCGCCACCGAGCTGCTGCTGACCCGGCCCAATCTCGACGAGAAAGTGCTGCAGCGCCTGCAGCGCATCCAGCGCGCCGAACAGCAGTGCAGCGACTTGATCGGGTCGCTGCTGCTGCTGTCGCGCAACGAGCGCGGGCAGGGACACAGCAACGTCGCCAAGGTGGCCGAGCAGTTGATCGAGTCGCATCGCGCGCAACTGGGCGGCAAGCCGCTGCAGTTGCTGCTGGAAGGCGAGCGCAACCTCACCATCGATGCACCGGAAGCGGCGCTGTCGGTGGCGCTGGGCAATCTGATCGGCAATGCCGTCAAGTACACCCAGGAAGGGCAGGTGGTGGTGCGGGTGCTGAGCGACGCGGTGCAGGTGATCGATTCCGGCCCGGGTCTGAGCGAGGAGGACGCGGCCAAGCTGTTCCAGCGCGGCTACCGCGGCACCCACGCGGGCCATTCGCAGGGCGGCGGCATCGGCCTATCGATCGTCAGTCGCCTCTGCGATCTCTATGGTTGGCAGGTCAACGTGCGTCCGGGCGCCACCAAGGGCGTGGTGGCGACACTGTGGTTCAAGCCGGCCTGAGGCTGACGACGAAGCTTCGTCCATCGCGTAGGAGCGGCTTCAGCCGCGACCGGGCGTTCCTCCGGTAAGGATTGATCGCGGCTGATCCCAGCGGGAACAAGGGCGCCTACCTACAAAGACGCTGACGCCTTGGCCGCAGCCAGCGCACGGTACTGCTCGTCCAGCTTCTCTACCGCTTCCTGCAGTGCCGTCGCAGCGCCGTCGTTGACCACCACATCGTCGGCGATGGCCAGGCGCTCGACGCGGGTGGCCTGGGCCGCCAGCATGCGCTGCGCCAGGTCGGCGGTGATGCCGTCGCGTTGCATCAGGCGCGCGTGTTGCAGCGCCTCGGGGGCGTCGATCACCAGGATCCGGTCGAGCCAGGGATAGCGGGCGCGTGCACCGACTTCTGTCAACAACGGGATGGCGGCGATCGCGTATGGTCCGGCGGCCGCGCGGCACTGTTCCTGCAGCAACCGGCGAATGGCCGGGTGGGTGATCGCTTCCAGGTCGCGGCGTGCCGTTGCGTCCTCGAAGATCCGCTGGCGCAAGGCGGCGCGGTCGAGTTGCCCATCGTCCTGCAGGATCTGCGGCCCGAACCGCGCCACGATCTGTGCCAGGGCGGGGTGGCCGGGCGCGACCACCGCACGCGCGGCGAGGTCGGCATCGGCGACGGCGATGCCCTTGGCCTCGAAGCGGCGGCTCAGCTCGCTCTTGCCGGAGGCCACGCCTCCGGTCAGGCCGACGACGAAATCAGTCAAGCCTTGGGCTCCGTCAGCGCAGTCCCGACCAGCGCATGTAGGTCTCCACGATCTCCGTGCCCCAGAAGAAGGTGATCCAGCCGGCGATCGCCAGATAGGGGCCGAACGGGATCGGCGTGGCGCGGTCGCGGCCCTTGGCCGCCAGCCACAGCGAACCCAGGATCGCACCGACCAGGGAGGAGATCAGGATGGTCGGCAGGATGCCCTTCAGGCCGCACCAGGCGCCGATCGCGGCCAGCAGCTTGAAATCGCCATGGCCCATGCCTTCCTTGCCGGTGATCTGCTTGAACAGCCACCACACCGACCACAGCGAGAAGTAGCCGACCGCAGCGCCGAGCAGGGCGGGTTTGGCCGGCATGTACAGGTTGTCCATGCTGCCGATCAGGCCGAGCCACATCAGCGGCAGGGTCAACTGGTCCGGCAGCAGGCGGGTGCGCAGGTCGATGCCGGACAATGCCACCAGGAAACAACTGAACACGATCGCGCCGAAGCCCTGCCAGCCGAAGCCGAAGCGCCACACACTGGCGACCACCAGCAGGCTGGTGAGGAGCTCCACCAGCGGGTACTGCGGCGAGATCGGCGCATGGCAGTAGCGGCACTTGCCGCGCAGCGCCAGCCAGCTGAACAGCGGGATGTTTTCGAACCAGGCCAGCTTGTGCTTGCAGTGCGGGCAGTGCGACGGCTCCACCACGATGCCGGGCGGCGGCGGATCGTAGATGTCCGGCAGCTCCAGGATCTCGCGCGAATCGCGCTTCCACTGCCATTCCATGCGCCTGGGCATGCGCAGGATGACCACGTTGAGGAAGCTGCCCACCAGCAGGCCGAGCCCGGCCGCGGCCGGGAAGCCGAGGCCGGGGTGTTGATCGAGAAATGCCATTAATGCTTATCCAACGACGGAGGCCAGCTTGAAGATCGGCAGGTACATGCCGATGACCATGCCGCCGACGATGGTGCCGATGAACACCATGATCAACGGCTCGATCAGGCTGCTCAAGGCATCGACCGCATTGTTCACTTCCTGCTCGAAGTACTCGGCGACCTTGAACAGCATCGCGTCCAGCGCGCCGGCCTCTTCGCCGATCGCGGTCATCTGGATGACCATGTGCGGAAACAGATTGGTCTGCTTCATCGCCACATTGACCGGATAGCCGACCGCCACGTCGTCACGCATGCGCAGTACAGCCGTCTCGTAGACGCTATTTCCGGTGGCGCCTGCGACGATATCCAGCGCTTCCACCAGCGGTACACCGGCGCGGAAGGTCACCGCCAAGGTGCGCGAGAAGCGCGCGACCGAGCTGTTGTGCATGATCTGGCCGATGACTGGTACCTTCAGGATCAGCCTATCCATGGCGTGTTGCATCGAGGGCGAGCGTTTATAGGCAAAGACGAGTCCGCCGATGGTGCCGATCATCGCCAGCAGAAGAATCAACCAGTAAGCCACCATGAACCGCGAGGCCGCCACGATCATCTGGGTGAAGGCCGGCAGTTCCGCGCCGAAGCCCTTGAACACATCCTCGAACTGGGGAACCACCCATACCAGCAGAATGGAGCTGACAATCAGCGCTACGGCCATGACCATGGCAGGATAGAACAAGGCTTTCTTGATCTTGCCCTTCAGTGCCTCGATGTTCTCCTTATAGGCCGCCACCGTCTCAAGAACGGTTTCTAGCACGCCGGCACCTTCGCCGGCTTTGACCAAATTGCGATACAGCTCGTCGAACTGCACCGGGTGCTTGCTGATCGCCTCGTAGAGTGATGAGCCACCCTCAATATCGGTGCGGATCTGGTCGACCATCTTCTTCATCCGCGGGTTCTTATGCCCGCTGGCGATGATCTCCAGCGAACCCACGATCGGGACACCGGACTTCATCATTGTCGCCATTTGTCGGCTGAAGAAAGCGATGTCCTTAGGGCTGATCTTCTTGCCGGCTGCGCCGAACAATGGCTTGGGCTTGGGCTTTACCACAGACGGCGTGATTCCCTGGCGGCGCAACTCGGCACGCAGCAGGTTGGCGTTTTTAGCGATTTGCTCGCCCTTCATCTTGATGCCGCGCTTGTCAATGCCCTCCCATACGAAGGGCACCTGCTGACTGATGCTGCGTGCGACCGGCTCTTTTTTGACTGCACTTCGAGTTGCGGACATCAGGTCGTCTCCCCATCCAGCCATCCCCGGGCGGACATGTCTAGCATGGTATCGGTTTCCAGCCGTGGCTGACAGACATGGTCGCGATGGGTGACAGGTCCTGAACCAGCGGGGTGACGCATAGCGTCACTTTGTGCCGCTTGTGGGCGAATGCGCCATCCGGTCGCAATAATGGATCTACCCTGCGCTTCGGCTGTCGCTCTAGGGCATGATGTGGCACGCGGACGTTCATTAAGATGCGCGTGGGAAGTTGGCACGCAGTCTGCTTGGGTTGTCCTGCACGTGGCGCTTAGCCGCGGCGCTCGGGGAGTATGATCCGCGGGCGAGTGCCTAACTTCAACATCCACTCTAGGGGTTCACTATGAAGAAGCAGCAAGGCTTTACCCTGATCGAACTGATGATCGTGATCGCGATCATCGCCATCTTGGCCGCTATCGCGCTGCCGATGTACCAGGACTATGTGGCTAAGTCGCAGGTCGCTGCTGGCTTGGCGGAAATTACCCCTGGAAAAGTTGCTGCGGAAACTCGCAACTCCGACGGTGGTGCTGCGTCGACTACTCCCGCTGATTTCGGTCTGACCACCCCGACCAAGCGTTGCAGCTCCATCACGGTGAACTATGCGGTCGGTGGTGCGACGACTCTCACCTGCAACCTTCTGGGTAATGGCCAGGTGAACGGTAAGAACATTGTGTGGACCCGCACCGCCGATAACGCAGGCACCGGTGTCGCTGGTACATGGACCTGCTCCACCACTGTTGCTGCCAAGTTGCGTCCGTCGACCTGCCCGTAATTCAATGGCAGTAGAGGTGATTTTTAATCATTTCTTTGACGTTAAAAAGCCCGCTTAAAGCGGGCTTTTTAATGGCTGCGCATATTATTTCTCGGTTTGCTTTTAAAATTTGTTTCGCTTAAATCCTTGATCTTTTTATAGTATCTTGGTGGCATATGAATATTCTTGCGTCTGCAAACCTTGTCGGCATCACCGGGATCGCCCGCCGCCTCGTGCAGGACGGGGTGCTGGACGAAGCCGCGGCGCGGACCGCGATGGCCCAGGCGGGCGAGGCCAAGGTGCCGCTGCCGCAGTGGTTCTCCGAGAAGAAGCTGGTCACCGCCGCGCAGCTGGCCGCCGCCAATGCGGTGGAGTTCGGCATGCCGTTGATGGATGTCTCGGTTTTTGACGCCAGCCAGAACGCGATGAAGCTGGTCAGCGAGGAACTGCTGCAGAAGTACCAGGTGCTGCCGTTGTTCAAGCGCGGCGGCCGCCTGTTCGTCGGCATCAGCAACCCGACCCAGACCCGGGCGCTGGACGACATCAAGTTCCACACCAATCTGACGGTGGAGCCGATCCTGGTCGACGAGGACCAGATCCGCCGCACCCTGGAGCAGTGGCAGGCCAGCAACGACTCGCTCGGCAGTGCCTTGGGCGACGACGAGGGCATGGACAACCTCGATGTCGGCGGCGGCGACGAGGACATGGGCGGCGGTGGCGACACCGGCATCGACGCCAAGGGGGAGGACACCCCGGTCGTCAAGTTCGTGAACAAGGTGCTGGTCGATGCAATCCGCCGCGGCGCGTCCGACATCCACTTCGAGCCCTACGAGGACGACTACCGGGTGCGCCTGCGCATCGATGGCCTGCTCAAGAGCGTGGCCAAGGCGCCGGTCAAGCTCAACCAGCGCATCGCCGCGCGCCTGAAGGTGATGGCGCAGCTGGACATCGCCGAGAAGCGGGTCCCGCAGGACGGCCGCATCAAGCTCAATCTGTCCAAGAACAAGCAGATCGATTTCCGCGTCAGCACCCTGCCCACGCTGTTCGGCGAGAAGATCGTGCTGCGTATCCTGGACGGCAGCGCGGCCAAGCTGGGCATCGACAAGCTCGGCTACGAGCCGGAGCAGCAGAAGCTGTTCCTGGACGCGATCCACAAGCCGTACGGCATGGTCCTGGTCACCGGCCCCACCGGCTCGGGCAAGACGGTGTCGCTGTACACCGCGCTGGGCATCCTCAACGACGATACCCGCAACATCTCCACCGCCGAGGATCCGGTCGAAATCCGCCTGCCCGGGGTCAACCAGGTGCAGCAGAACAACAAGCGCGGCATGACCTTCGCGGCGGCGCTGCGCTCGTTCTTGCGCCAGGACCCGGACATCATCATGGTCGGCGAAATCCGCGACCTGGAGACCGCCGAGATCGCGATCAAGGCCGCGCAGACCGGCCACATGGTGTTGTCCACCCTGCACACCAACGACGCGCCGCAGACCATCGCGCGCCTGATGAACATGGGCATCGCGCCCTACAACATCACCAGTTCGGTGACCCTGGTCATCGCCCAGCGCCTGGCGCGGCGCCTGTGCAACAACTGCAAGCGTCCGGTCCAATTGCCGGAGAAGGCCTTGCTGGCCGAAGGCTTCACCGAGGCGGAGATCGCCGCCGGCGTCCAACTGTACGAAGCGGTGGGCTGCGACGAGTGCACCGAGGGCTACAAGGGCCGCACCGGCATCTACCAGGTGATGCCGATGAACGACGAGATCGCGGCGATCGTGCTGCAGGGCGGTAACGCCATGGACATCGCCAGCGCCGCGCAGAAGATCGGCGTCAAGGACCTGCGCCAGTCGGCCTTGCTCAAGGCCCGCAACGGCATCACCAGCCTGGCCGAGATCAATCGGGTGACGAAGGATTGAAGAGCCGGGAATGGGGAATCGGG
>NZ_NMPP01000020.1:0-36813 GCF_009192885.1 Xanthomonas sp. LMG 12462
AGACGCTTCGCGCCGGACCCTCACCCCAACCCCTCTCCCGGAGGGAGAGGGGCTAGCCGCTGTTCCTTCTCCCATTGGGAGAAGGTGGCCCGCAGGGCTGGATAAGGGTACGGGCCAATCAAGGCGCCGCCGGCAACGGCGAGAATTCGGTCGGCACCCAGGCGAATGCCTCGCCCTCGCGACGCACGTGGCCCAGTCCCGGGAACGGCAGGTGCGCGCCGGCTACCCACCAGCCGTGGTCCGCGGCCTGCGCCAGCATGCGCTTGCGCGCGGCGATCGCTGCGGCACGGTCGCTGTCGGCCTCGAACGACGCCTGCGGCTGCGCGAACTGCACCGCGTGGTAGTGCACCAGGTCGCCCCACACCAGCAGTTGCTGCCGCGCACCACCGTCGAAGCGGTACGACACGTGCCCGGGCGTGTGTCCGTGGGTATCCAGCGCCACCGCGCCGCCGGGCAGCGCGTCGCCGGGACGGAAACGGCGCAGCCGCTGCGCGGACTGGTAGGGCGCCACCGCCGCCCGCGCCAGCGGGAAGGCGAAGCGCAGTGCCTGCGGCGCCCTGGCCTCGCTGGCCGGGTCCAGCCAGTACGCCGCGTCGGCGGCGCTCAGCCACACCGTCGCCTTGGGATAGGCGGGCTGGCCCTGTGCGTCCAGCAGGCCGCACAGGTGATCGGGATGGGCGTGGGTGAGCAGCACGTCGTCGACCTGCTCGGGCGCATAGCCGGCCGCGCGCAGGTTGGTCAGCACCTGGCCGAGCCCGGGGCCGAAACAGGTCGCGGTGCCGGTGTCGACCAGGGTGAGGTGCGCGCCGTCCTGGATCAGGTAGGCGTTGACCGCGGTCTGCAGGCCCTTTTCGTTCTCCGGCACGTAGCGGTGGTCGAGCAGGCGTGCGATCGTCTCCGGCGGGATGTTCGCCAGTTGCGCGCGCGGCAGCGCCACGGTGCCGTCGAACAGGGCGGTGACCCGCAAGCGGCCGATCGCCTGGCGATAGACGCCGGGCACCTGCGTCTGGGCGCTGGCCGGCGCGGCGGCATGAGCGGGTGATGGCAGCGTCAGCGCCGCGCTGGCGCTCATGGCCAGCGCGCACAACGCGCGCAACGGGAACACGGACATGGGATTTCCTGGCAGAGCGGCGTGCGCCGCGGTAACGGCATGCTGCGCCGGCGCCGCTGCGCGATTCGCTCATTCCGCTGCGCGCGGCGCTCAATGCCGACGTGGATCAGTTGCCGATGCTGGCCGGATCCAGGCCATAGCGCTGCTGGAAGCGCTGGCTGAAGCTGCGCACCGAGCGGTAACCGGCGTGCGCGGCGACCGTCTTCAGCGGCCAGCGCGTGGTGTACAGCAGTTGCATCGCGTGCGCCAGGCGCGCATCGGTGAGCAGTTCGCGCAACGACGTGCGTTCGCCGGCCAGGTGCCGGCGCAGGGTCGCGCCGCTGAAGCCCAGGCGCTCCTCGATGTCGCGCGAACGCCAGTCGCGTTGTGGCTGCGCGGCGATCAGCTCGCGCACCTGCTCTGCCACGCTCGGCGCCGGCGGCAGCAGCAGGCCGCCGTGGCCTTGCCGGCACAGCGCTACCGCCAGGGCCGCCAGCGCCAGCCGCGCCTCGGTGTAGCGGCCGTCCTGCAGCGCCTGCCGCCATTGCAGCAGGGTGCCGCCGAACGTCTCGGCACGCAGGCGCGCCAGTTCCGCGCCTGCGGCGGGCAGCGGCTCGTTCCACAGCAATCGGGCGGCGCTCAGCGCTTCCTCGCACAGCGGCACCAGCACGCTCAGGTACAGGCCGCTGTGCGGATCCGGGATGTTGACCACATCGATGCGGCAGCGCCGCGTTACCAGGAACAGGTCGCCCGGTACGAAGTCCAGGGCCTGTGTCGCGGTGCGCACCTGCTTGCGTCCCTGCAGCAGGATCGCCAGGTGCGGCTGCGGGATCTCCACCGAGCGCGCGCCGTGTTCGCGGCGCGCGCTGATGCAGGCGTAGCCCTCGGCCTGGGTGCAGTCGGCCAGGCTGGACAGGCGCGCCAGCAGCAAGGCGTCGGGGGAAGTGGTGTCGGCCATGGCCGTGATGCTAGCGCAGCGCGGTGCGCGCGCTCAGCGTAAAGCGCCAGGCTGCCACGTCGCAGCCGGCCGGACCGCCACGACTGCGCTGGTGCCGGCTCCGCAAACTGCCGGTCTCGGTGCGCCACAGGTCGCTTCCCCGCGGTCTGGCGACTGCGCAGTCGTTTTGTCAGCCACGCTTACCTGGGAGGTTGCATGAGCTCGATGGTGATCCCGTCGGGCCCGCTGACGTAGGCAACGACGGTTCCCGCGCGTGGCCCTGCCTCGATCGGTCGCGGAGATCCTTTCAAATGCCATCCCTGCGCCTGGATCCTGGCGACCGCCACGTCGATCTCCGTCACGGTGACGGCAAGATGGGCTGCGCCGATCGCGCCAGCGCTCGCGGGTGTCTTGCCCAAGGTGCGGGCTGTCGAGTATTCCAGCAGTTCGATGGGAAAGCCGGCAGGCGAGACCACCAGCGCCATGCGGCAACGAGGATCGTCGACGCCCGTCACCTCGCGCAGGAAATCGCCGCCCATTTCGCTCGTGCGGACAAGTTCGAAGCCCATGGCCTCAGTCCAGAACGCGATCGCCTCCTCCAGCGATGAAACGGAAAATCCCACGTGGTCGACGACGAAGGTGCCAGTGTCGATTTTCAGTACTCCAGGTCAGGTTCCGTGTTGAACGACGGGCGTGCGGTTGCCTTGCATTTCGGGGAAACGGCTGTGGCCATGCCGGTGATGCTATCCAGTACGGGGCGCGTCCGCTCAGACATGCACGCCGAACACATGGCCGATCGCGCCGCTGGCGAGCATCGCCGCCGCGCCCCAGAACACCACCCGCACCGCGCCGCGCAGGCCCGAGGCGCCGCCGGCACGCGCGGCCAGCGCGCCGGTCAGCGACAGGCCGATCAGGGTGGCCGCGCCGGTCACCCACAGTTGCCGGCCGTCCGGCGCCAGCCAGGCGGCCACGATCGGCAGCGCCGCGCCGGTACAGAACGCCGCCGCCGACGCGGCCGCCGCCTGCAGCGGACGTGCGCGCAGGCTCTCGGTGATGCCGAGTTCGTCGCGCGCGTGCGCGCCCAGCGCATCGTGCGCGGTCAACTGCTCGGCGACCTGGCGGGCCAGGCCGGGGTCCAGCCCGCGCTGGCGATAGATCGCGGTGAGTTCGTCCAGTTCGCTCTGCGGGTCCTCGTGCAGCTCGCGGCGTTCCAGCGCCAGGTCGGCGCGCTCGGTGTCGGCCTGCGATTGCACCGACACGTATTCGCCGGCGGCCATCGACATCGCGCCGGCGACCAGGCCGGCGATGCCGGTGGTCAGCACCGTGGCCGCCGACGCGCCGCTGCTGGCGACGCCGACCACCAGGCCGGCCACGGACAGGATGCCGTCGTTGGCGCCGAGCACGGCCGCGCGCAGCCAGCCGGCGCGGTCGGTGCGATGGCGTTCGGAGTGGGTCGGGCGCATGGCGCTGCCTGCGGCGGAGCGGGAAGGAGACCGCAGCCTAGCCGAGCCGGCGCCGCGAACGCTTGCTGCGTCTCACTCTCGACGCCGTCAGCGGCGCGGCCATGGAATGCTGCAGTGCCGCCGGTAGCGACGCGGGCCCCGCCCCCGGCACGCTATAGTGCGGGCCTTGCGATGGCAGGGGATGGTCCCCACATCGCCTCACCCGCCGTGCGAGTCCTGCCCTTGTCGAGCCCCAGCCACGTTGCCGAGACGCCGATCACCGACCGCGCCGAACTGGTCGAGGTGCTTGCCTCCGGAGAAAAACCCGAAGCGCAGTGGCGCATCGGCACCGAGCACGAGAAGTTCGGCTTCCGGCTGGACGACCTGCGGCCGCCGACCTTCGACGGCGAGCGCGGCATCGAGGCCTTGCTGCTGGGCCTGACCCGCTTCGGCTGGGAGCCGGTGCGCGAAGCCGGGCACACCATCGCCCTGCTGCGCGATGGCGCCTCGGTGACACTGGAGCCGGCCGGTCAGCTGGAACTGTCCGGCGCCCCGCTGCCGACCATCCACGACACCTGCGTCGAAGTGGGCAGCCACCTCAACGAGGTCAAGCAGGTCGCCGACGAACTGGGCCTGGGTTTCCTCGGCATGGGCTTCCAGCCGAAGTGGCGCCGCGACGAGATGCCGTGGATGCCCAAGGGCCGCTACCAGATCATGAAGCGCTACATGCCCAAGGTCGGGTCGCTCGGCCTGGACATGATGACGCGCACCTGCACGGTGCAGGTCAACCTGGATTACGCCAGCGAAGCGGACATGATCAGGAAGTTCCGCGTGTCGCTGGCGCTGCAGCCGATCGCCACCGCGCTGTTCGCCGACTCGCCGTTCGCCGAGGGCAAGCCCAATGGCTACCTCAGCTACCGCTCGCATATCTGGACCGACACCGACGCCGGCCGCACCGGCATGCTCGACTTCGTGTTCGAGGACGGCTTCGGCTACGAGCGCTACGTCGATTACCTGCTCGACGTGCCGATGTACTTCTCCTACCGCGACGGCACCTACATCGACGCCAGCGGACAGAGCTTCCGCGATTTTCTGCAGGGCAAGTTGCCGGCGTTGCCCGGTGCGTTGCCGACGCTGCGCGACTGGTCCGACCACATGACCACCGCGTTCCCGGAAGTGCGCCTGAAGAAGTACCTGGAGATGCGCGGCGCCGACGCCGGTCCGTGGGGCCGGTTGTGCGCGCTGTCGGCGTTCTGGGTCGGCCTGCTGTACGACGATGCGGCGCTGGGCGCGGCCTGGGACCTGGTCAAGGATTTCAGCCTGGTCGAACGCCACGCGCTGCGCGACGGCGTGCCCAAGCAGGCGCTGAAGCTGCCGTTCCGCAACGGCACCGTGCAGGACCTGGCTGCCGAGGCGGTGAAGATCGCCCTGTCCGGCCTGCGCCGGCGCGCGCGCCTGAACCGCGACGGACAGGACGAATCGCGTTTCCTCGAACCGCTGGTGGAAATCCTGCATGGCGGCGAGACCGCGGCCGAGCGCAAGCTGGCGCTGTACCACGGCGCCTGGCAGGGCGACATCGACCACGTGTTCCGCGAGTTCGCTTACTGATCGGCTTGCCGGGCTATGGCCGGCGTGGTGTCTTGCGTTGCTTGGCGTTCCTTGGACTGTGTCGAACGGCTTAGGCCATAAGGGCGTGTGCTAGCGTCTGGACGCACTTGTCTACTTCGGGCGCCGCTGCTTTCAGTCAGAATCACGCTTCAAACTAGGTGCTGCGGAATGCTGGAATTCCAGGTCACTATTGACCTGTTGCCTAGCGCCGCTTGGTGATCTTGCAGTGATGAGGTGTGATTCGTATATCGCCTCTAATGTCGGACGACACCGATAGCGCCCACCTCTGGGATGTCCGTCGCCGCATTGAGAACGTGATTGAGAAAGCCTGAGGATCCGTCTCTTTGCAGGGCTTTATTGTAGATGGTAGATGCTCAATTAATCCCACTTTGGGACGGGCCAATAGCGGCTGAGTTGCTAAGACACTTTTTTGTGAACGGGGGAACGGGGAAATGGACGCATACACAGTCATCGTTGCGCTGACCTCGGCAGGACTCTCTGCCATTGTTACATTTTTGATCAGTAGGCACATCTTTGTTCAGCGCATTTCCAATACATCCAATCGCCCGGACGGCGTGCTGAATCTCAGGCTACGTGATGAGTTTAATCACGGCGTGGCGTTTGGAAGGGCTGAAGAACTGGCAAGGTTCTCCATCTCTTACGAGCCGTTCTCTGAGCTTCATGAAGAGTGGATGGGTATGAAAAAGAGAGCGCGTCTAGGATATGGCATGCAGATCAGTTACAACGGATTTCCGGTTGGACACCAGACCCGGTATGTGACGCATAGCAATATTGAGTACAACCAGGAAAACATCGATCGTCTGCTGAACAACGAGGTGGCAACGGCCGTGAGTGCTATTGCCCAGCTTGTGGCAACAAAAGGTATCGGTACGAAAACGTTGCCTCGCAAAGTTTTGTGATGGCGTAAATCTGGCAATTATTTCAGGCCGGCGCTGCTTTGCAGCGCAGATTGACCGGGCGTCAGGGCTTATGGAGGTAATCTTGGGTACCACACTAGAAGAGCACGGTGAGGCGGCCGCATCTGATTATCGTAAGGTGCGGTCGACATATGAGGATCTTGCAGAAACTGTCCAAACGGTCCTCGCCCAGGCGTTCAAGGCCCATGGCCTAAGAGTTCACTCCGTCGAGAGTCGAGCCAAGGCGGTAGACAGTTTTGAAGCGAAGGCGTCCAAAGGCTCTGAAGAAGACCCGGAGAAGCCAAAGTATCAGAAGCCTTTGGATGAAATCCACGATAAGACTGGGGCTCGTGTAATTACCTTCCTTCCTCGTGACGTGGAGGCAGCATGCGCAGTGATCAGCAAGGAATTTCAAGTACTGGAAAGGGCGGACAAGTCGGAAGCGTTGATTGATGAGGGGAAGTTTGGATACCAGAGCATCCACTTCCTCGTTTCACTTTCCCCTGCAAGAACTACACTTGCGGAATATTCTAGGTTTAATGGGCTGGTCTTTGAAATTCAAGTGAGAACCATCTTGCAGCATGCGTGGGCTGAGATGGAGCACGATATCCAGTACAAGAGTAGTTATACCATTCCTCGGGCTATAAAAAAGCGATTTATTGCCTTGGCGGGAATGCTTGAGATTGCTGACAGGGAATTTCAGCGTCTGCAAGATGACGACGAGGAATTAAGACGGGATGCACAGGCGCAGGTGGCTTTTGGTAATTATGAGGTGGTGGAAATTACCGCCGATGCGTTGAAGGCATATCTCGACAAACGGCTCGGTGCGGACGGTCGCATGAACCAGTTTTCGTATGAGATGGCCGCACGCCATGCAAGGCAACTTGGTTTCACAAATCTAAAACAGATTGAAAGCTGCACGGCAGGTCTTGATGATGATGCGATATCCCGGATTCTATGGGGTGGGCGTCAGGGTCAATTGACTCGATTCGATGGTCTGCTGATGGCTGGGATGGGTGACCTCTACACTCAACGCCATCCGTGGGCAAAGCACGATTTCTGGGCCGATAGATTTCATATGTTTGTGGAGAGATTGCGATCCAAAGGAATGGTTCGGGGCTATGATCCGCAGGGCCATGGTCAAGTGGCTGACCTTGAGCAGGGTTGAACATTCACTCACGCCTGGGTCGTTCCGCAGCCCGGCTCAGTTGAATCGTCAGGGTTCGGATAAATGAGGCCGCGCTAGTGGCAAGAAACTGATTCCAGAAATTCGCATCTTCGATGGTGCAGGGAACTGCATTCAGCAATGCCCGAACGTCGTCGGCATCCGCGATTTGCTGCGACGCGTTCGTGCCGGCAGGACATCGAGCGCAGCATTTGTACGTCCTTCTCGTGCCGGCACGCGTCCTCAGGGAGTCGCTCCCTGGCACGGCAGCCGCACGCTGACCCGCAGGCCGCCCTCGGGGCGGTTGTCCAGGGCGATCTGGCCGCCATGCGCCAGCACGATGCTGTGCGCCACCGACAGGCCCAGGCCGATGCCGCCGGTGTCGCGGTTGCGCGAGTTCTCGCCGCGGAAGAACGGCAGGAACAGCTTCTCGCGCTGTGCGGGATCGATGCCGGGGCCGTCGTCGTCGATCCACAGCACGCATTCGCCGGCCTCGTGACGCAGTTGCAGGCGCGCACGCTTGCCGTACTTCAGCGCGTTCTCCACCAGGTTCATCACCATGCGCCGCAGCGACAGCGGATCGCCGTCGAGGGTGATGGCGTCGCCGAGCAGCAGCACCACGTCCGCGCCGGTGTCGCTGGCGTCGTCGACCACGCTTTCCACCAGCAGGCGGAAATCCAGTGGCGAGCGGGTGCCGCGGCGGCTGTCGTTGTGGATGAAGTCCAGCGCCGCGGAGATCATCGCTTTCATCTCGTCGATGTCGGCCATGGTCTTCTCGCGCAGCGGCGGCTGCAGTGTCTCCAGGCGGAATGCCAGCCGCGCCAACGGCGTGCGCAGGTCGTGGGCGATCGCCGCGACCATGTGCGTGCGCTCGTTGATCAGCCGGTTCAGGCGCGCCTGCATCGCGTTGAACGAATCGGCCGCCTGCACGATCTCGCTGGGGCCGCTGCGCCGCAGCGGCTGCGCATCGGGATTGCGGCCGAGCTGGTCGGCCGCCTCGGCGAAGCGCCGGATCGGCGCCGACAGTGCGCGCGAGAACCACCAGGCCAGCGGCAGCATCGCCAGCATGCCGACCAGGAACAGCATCACCACCTGGGTCTTGAATTCGTTGGAGAACCGCCGCGGCGGCGACATCACGCTGCGCCAGTGGCCGTCGGGCTGGCGCAGGGCTGCGGTGAAGCCGTCCAGCAGCGGTACCGCCGGGGCGAAGCCGCGTTCCCGCCACCCCACGGCGCGCATGGTCGCGCCGAAGGCGCCATTGCGCGGTGCCTCGCCCGGCGCAGGCGGCGGTTCCGGTGGCGGCGGTTGCTGCGCGGTGGCTGGGGGCGCGGCCTCCGCGGGTGCGGGGACGTCGTCGTCGGCCGCCATGGCATGCGGCGGCGGCGGCGGGCGTTCGCCCAGGCGCAGGCGCAGGCGTTCCAGGCGGCCGTCGCTGTTGCGGTAGAAGCGCACCTGGTCCGGCGCCACTTCCAGCCAGTGCGCCATCAGCCGTTCCACGTTGCGGTCGCGCACCTGGTCGCGCGCCGGCAGCGGCGCATGGGCGGTGTCCTGCACCTTGAGGGTCTGGGTGCCGGCCGGCATGCGCGTGCTGAGCAGGGCGATCACCTCCGGCGGGTGCACCGGCATCTCGTAGACCGGCGTGCGCAGCACCAAGGCGATGCCGATCAGCTGCGCGGTGAGCAGCGCCACCACCAGCAGCAGGAAGGCGCGGGCGAAGATCGGCACGCCGCGGCGGGCGCGCGTGGGCCCGCTCACAGGCGGGCGACGCTCGGCAGCAGCATGTAGCCCTCGTTGCGCACGGTGCGGATCAGTTCGGTCTGCACGCGCTCGTTGATCTTGCGGCGCAGGCGGCTGATCTGGCTGTCGATGGCGCGGTCGTAGACCTCGGTATCGCGGCCGCGCGCGTAGTCGAGCAGCTGGTCGCGGCTGAGCACGCGCTGCGGATGCTCGACGAAGGTGCGCAGCAGCGCGAATTCGCCGTCGGAGAGATTGATGAAGATGCCGGTGGGATCGCGCAGGTCGCGGCGGATCACGTCCAGCCGCCAGCCGGCGAACTCGTAGACGTTGCCGCGCGCTTCCGGCGGCAGCGTCGCCGCCTGGCTGCGCCGCAGCAGGGCGCGGACCCGCGCCAGCAGCTCGCGCGGATTGCACGGCTTGGCCAGGTAGTCGTCGGCGCCGACTTCCAGGCCGATGATGCGGTCGGTGTCGCTGCCCAGCGCGCTGAGCATGATCACCGCCGGCGCGCCGCGCTCGCTGGCGAGCTGGCGGGCGGCGCTGAGGCCGTCCTCGCCGGGCATCATCACGTCCAGGATCACCAGGTCCGGCTGGCGCTCGGCCATCCGCAGGCGCATCTCCGCCACGGTCTCGGCGGTGTCCACCTGATAGCCGTGGTCGCTCAGGAACTCGCTGATGAGTCGGCGCAGATCCGGATCGTCGTCGACGACCAGAATGAAGGATTTCATGTCCACGATCTTGAAGGGCGGCCACACGGGGATTCGCCCAGTCTAGACGTGGCCGCGGCTGCCTGGAACTGGGGGCGGGCAGGGACGTGGCCACCGGCACCGGGGCCCGCGCATGAACGCATGGCCATCATAGGCAGCACCGGCGGCGCGAACATGGCGGTTTCGTGTCCTGGGCCGACACGCATTGCCATGCGCCGGCACCCGCGCGGCGGGGCGTCCGGCCGCGCCCGGGTCGGCCAGGATGGGTGGAGTAGCGGCGCGGGCGTTTTCTTTTTCCGATGGCAGGAATACTATCCCCCAGTATAGTTCCCGAGCTCCCGTCACATGCCGCACGCCCCGCACGAAAAGAAGCGCGTCCTCGCCCGCATCCGCCGCCTGCGCGGCCAGACCGAGGCGTTGGAACGCGCGCTGGAGGAGGGGACGGACTGCGCTGCTGTGCTGCAGCAAATCGCCGCCATCCGCGGCGCGGTCAACGGCCTGATGTCGGAAGTGATGCAGGCGCACGTTCGCGACGAATTCGGCCATGCCGCCACCTCCGATGCGCAGCGCGCCGCGCGCGTGCGCGAGATGGCCATGCTGGTCCGCTCCTACCTCAAATGATCCCCACCCCACGCCCATTCCGTCAGCCAGGAGAAATCGCATGAAGTCCCGAGCCGCCGTCGCTTTCGAAGCAGGCAAACCGCTGCAGATCGTGGAGATCGATGTCGAACCGCCGCGCCAGGGCGAAGTGCTGGTGCGCATCACCCATACCGGCGTGTGCCATACCGACGCGTTCACGCTGTCCGGCGACGATCCGGAAGGCATTTTCCCGGCGGTGCTCGGCCATGAGGGCGGCGGCATCGTCGAGGCGGTGGGCGAGGGTGTGACCAGCGTCAAGGTCGGCGACCACGTGATCCCGCTGTACACGGCCGAGTGCCGCAAGTGCAAGTTCTGCCTGTCCGGCAAGACCAACCTGTGCCAGGCGGTGCGCGCCACCCAGGGCAAGGGCCTGATGCCCGACGGCACCACTCGCTTCTCCTACAACGGCCAGCCGATCTACCACTACATGGGCTGCAGCACCTTCAGCGAGTACACGGTGGTGCCGGAGATCTCGCTGGCCGTGGTCAACCCCGAGGCGCCGCTGGAGAAGGTGTGCCTGCTCGGCTGCGGCGTCACCACCGGCATCGGTGCGGTGCACAACACGGCCAAGGTGAAGGAAGGCGACAGCGTCGCGGTGTTCGGCCTCGGCGGCATCGGCCTGGCGGTGATCCAGGGCGCGGTGCAGGCCAAGGCCGGGCGCATCCTGGCCATCGACACCAATCCGGGCAAGTTCGAACTGGCGCGCAGCATGGGCGCCACCGACTGCATCAACCCGAAGGACTACACCAAGCCGATCCAGGAAGTCATCGTCGAGCTGACCGACGGCGGCGTGGACTTCAGTTTCGAGTGCATCGGCAACGTGCACGTGATGCGCTCGGCGCTGGAGTGCTGCCACAAGGGCTGGGGCGAGAGCGTCATCATCGGCGTGGCCGGCGCCGGCCAGGAAATCAGCACGCGCCCGTTCCAGCTGGTCACCGGCCGCGTCTGGCGCGGCAGCGCCTTCGGCGGGGTCAAGGGCCGCACCCAGCTGCCGGGCATGGTGGAGCAGGCGATGCACGGCGAGATCGACCTCGATCCGTTCATCACCCACACCCTGCCGCTGGACGAGATCAACGAAGCCTTCCACCTGATGCACGAGGGCAAGTCGATCCGCACCGTCATCCACTTCTGACCGCAGGTCAGTCCGGCGCGCGGCCGTTTCCGCGCATTGCAGCGACGCAACGAACCCGGGAGGGGGCAAGATGAGTACTGTGACGATTCATCCGTCGGTGGATGCCGGCGTGCGTGCCGGCGCGGAGCATTTCCAGGGCGGTACCCTGGAATGCCATTGCGCCAGCGACAAGGTGGTGGTGGAAGTGGGCGCGCAGACCGCGCACAACCACGCCTGTGGCTGTACCAAGTGCTGGAAGCCGAAGGGCGCGACCTTCTCGGTGGTGGCGGTGGTGGCGCGCGACAAGGTCAAGGTGACGGCGCACGAAGAGAAGCTGAAGGTGGTGGACGAGAGCGCGACCATCCGCCGTCACGCCTGCACCGGCTGCGGCGTGCACATGTACGGCCGCATCGAGAACACCGAGCATCCGTTCTACGGCCTGGATTTCGTGCATACGGAACTGTCGCCGCAGCAGGGCTGGTCGGCGCCGGGGTTCGCCGCCTTCGTGTCGTCGATCATCGAGAGCGGCACGCGTCCGGAGGCGATGGACGGGGTGCGCAACCGCCTGCGCGAACTGAAGCTGGAACCGTACGATTGCCTGTCGCCGCCGCTGATGGACGCGATCTCCACCCACGTGGCGCGCAAGAACGGCGTGCTGCACTGAAGCCGCTGCCGCGCGCGTCGCCGGTCGACGCGTCGCGGTACCCCCGCCTGCGGCCGGTCGCGGCCGCAGGCCCTCTTCCCGGAACTGCCCATGGAACGTATCGAACACCACGCCTGCTGCGGCGGCTGGCAGGACGTCTATCGCCACGACTCGGCTGTGCTCGGCTGCCCCATGCAGGTGGCCGTGTACCTGCCGCCGCAGGCCGAGCACACCACGCTGCCGGTGCTGTACTGGCTCAGCGGCCTGACCTGCACCGAGCAGAACTTCATCACCAAGGCCGGTGCGCAGCGCTATGCAGCCGAGCATGGCGTGATCCTGGTCGCGCCCGACACCAGCCCGCGCGGCGAGCAGGTCGCCGACGCCGAGGGTTACGACCTGGGCAAGGGCGCCGGCTTCTACGTCAACGCCACCCAGGCGCCGTGGGACGCGCACTACCGCATGTACGACTACGTGGTGCAGGAACTGCCGGCGCTGATCGAGGCGCAGTTCCCGCACAACGGCCGGCGCGCGATCAGCGGGCATTCGATGGGCGGCCACGGCGCCCTGGTGATCGCGCTGAAGAATCCCGGCCGCTACCGCAGCGTGTCGGCGTTCTCGCCGATCGTGGCGCCCACCCAGGTGCCGTGGGGCGAGAAGGCATTCACCGCCTACCTGGGCGAGGACCGCACGCAGTGGCAGGCCTACGACGCCAGCGTGCTGATCGGCAGTGCCAGCGAGCGTCTGCCGCTGCTGATCGACCAGGGCGGCGGCGACGAGTTCCTGGACAAGCAGTTGCGCCCGCAGTTGCTGCAGGCCGCCGCCGAGGCCGCCGGCTACCCGCTGACCCTGCGCGTGCAGCCCGGCTACGACCACAGCTACTACTTCATCGGCAGCTTCATCGGCGAGCACATCGCCTTCCACGCGCGCGCCCTGCAGGGCTGAGCGCGCTCCACCGGCGGCCGCGCGACGCGGCCCGCCGGGCAGGGGGCCGCGCGTTGCGCTGCCGGTGGCACAACCAGCCTTCTCCGCTGTCGTCCCTGGCAGTGCTTTTCGGTGAAGGTGCGACTGCACTCTAGTGACGCAGGCAGCTGCTTGCCTGCCGCGCACATGACAGGCCGGTGACCACGACGGCCGCGGCGTGGCCGGTCTCGTAAACAAACACGGGTGCCGCACCGCCCGACCCGCGGTTGTGCGATCGCGTTCGCGCCTGCTGAGACCGGCGCTGGCTAGATTCCGCAGGGTTCGCCCTCGCCACGTCCCTGGATCGGAGCCGCGCCATGTCTTGCCGTCGCATCCTGCTGCTCCCCTGGCCGCGCTGGCGCAGCCCGCTCAGCCCCGTGGCGATGCTCGCCTGCACCCTGGTCGGCGCCTGCGTGGCGCTGGCGATCGGCGCGGCAACGCCGTAGCGCACGCCGCTCCTGGCTGACGTCGATCGCGGTCACGCCGTTGCGCCGGATGCGGCCGCTGCGGTCGTGTCGCACGCGGGGCGATCGCCGTGATGGGTCGATGTGCATGTGGAGTTGCATGCACGGCGTCGCTCGGAGGCGGCCCAGGGCGCCTTGCAGGCGCGGTGCGAGCAAGCGCTGGGAGCGAACTTCGCATCGGGACCGCGGTGCGGCGCTGGACGCGGCGCTAGCGCGGCAGTCGCGTTGCCAGTTTGCCCAGCCGCCGCATTGCATCTTCCAGCGTCTCGCTCCACGGCTGGCCGCAGCTCAGCCGCAGGTGGTCGGCATAGTCGCCGCGGCTGGAGAACAGGTGCCCGGGCGAGGTGCCGATGCCGGCGGCGAGAGCGGCCTCGAACAGCGCCTGGCCGCTGCCGGCGTCGGCCAGTTGCAGCCACAGCGACAGGCCGCCGGCCGGGTCGCCGATGCGGGTACCGGCCGGCCAGTGCCGCAGCACCGCCTCGCGCAGGCGCTGGCCGTTGTCGGCCAGGGTGCGGCGCAGCTTGCGCAGGTGGCGTTCCAGGTCGTGCCGCTGCAGGTAGTCGGCCAGGGCCAGTTGCGGCAGGCTGGCGCCGCCGATAGTGGAGAAGTACTTGGCGCGCACCAGCGCGTCGGTCCAGGCGCCGCCGAGCAGCCAGCCCACGCGCAGGCCGGGCGCCAGCACCTTGGAGAAGGCGCCGCAGGTGATCAAGTTGCCGTGGGTGTCGAAATGGCGCAGCGGCCGCGGGCGCTGCCCCGACCAGTCGAGTTCGCCGTAGATGTCGTCCTCGATCACCACCGTGCCGTGGCGCGCGCAACTGTCCAGCACGGCGCGCTTGGCGGCATCGGGGGTGAGGCTGCCCAGCGGGTTGTTGAAGTTCGGCACCAGCACCGCGGCGCGCGCCGGCGTGCGCTGCAGCAGCGCGTCCAGGCGTGCGGCGTCGATGCCCTGGCCGGGCCGGTTCGGGACCTCCAGCACCTTCAGGCGCAGCGCCGCCACCGCCTGCAGGATGCCGTGGTAGGTCGGGGTCTCGACCAGCACCACGTCGCCGGGTGCGGTGAGTGTGCGCAGCGCCAGGCTGATCGCCTCCATCGCGCCGGCGGTCACCACCACCTCGTCGGCGGCAACGACCGTGGCGCAGTGCGCGTAGCGCTGCGCGATCTGCCGGCGCAGCGCGGCGTGGCCCTGCGGCGGTGCGTAGTCGAGCGCGGCGCTGCGCTGGCGGCGCAACTGCCGCGCCAGCGCGCTGGCCAGGTGCGCGCCGGGCAGCAGCGCCGCCGCTGGCGTGGCGGTGTGCAGCGGCACCAGGTCCGAACGCGCGAGCATGTCCAGCACGCCCTGCAGCGCCGGATTGGCGACCGCGCCCGGCGCGCGCCGCCGGGCAGCGGCACCTGCGCCGGCCGGTTGCGGTGTGGCCGCGGCGCGCACGAAGTAGCCCGAGCGCGGCCGCGCCTGCACCCGGCCTTCGCGTTCCAGTTGCAGGCAGGCCTGCACCGCGGTGGCGGCGCTGATGCCGTGGCCGGCGGCCAGTTGCCGGATCGACGGCAGACGCTCGCCGGCACGCAGCGTGCCCTGCGCGATCTGGTCGCGCAGCTGGCTGGCGAGGGCTTCGTACAGGCGCATGCGGCGGCCTCATCTGTATCGGTCGATTTGCAGCGTATCTGACTCTGTGCTGGTCGCCCACCCCGGCGCACACTGGCCGTGTCATTCCCCATTCCCGAGGCCGTGCGTGCAACTGCCGCTGTTCATCGTCGATGCCTTCACCACGGTGCGGTTCCGCGGCAACCCGGCCGCGGTGGTGCCGCTGCAGGCATGGTTGCCGGAGGCGCTGATGCAGGCCATCGCCAGCGAGAACAATCTGTCGGAGACTGCGTTCTTCGTGCGCGAGGCCGATGGCGCGTTCGCGATCCGCTGGTTCTCGCCGCTGCGCGAAGTGGGGTTCTGCGGCCATGCCACCTTGGCCAGCGCTTTCGTTGTCGCCACCCAGGGCCTGGCGCCGCTGCCGGTGCGGTTCCGCGCCGCGGCGGTCGGCGAACGGGGGGTGGATCGCGAGGCTGACGGGCGCTTCGTTCTGCGCTTTCCGAACCAGGCGCCGACCGCGCTGGCGACGGTGCCGGAGGCCCTCAAGCAGACCTTGTCGATCGCGCCGCAGGCGGCGTACCGCAACGACCAGGCCTACATCGCCGTGTACGCGGACGAAGCCCAGGTGTGCGCGGTGGTGCCGGACCTGGCGCGGATGCTGGCGCTGGCACCGCGCGATGTCGCGGTCACCGCGCCCGGCCGCGAGCACGATTTCGTCTCGCGTTACTTCTGGCCGGCCAACGGCGGCGCCGAGGATCCGGTGACCGGCTCGATCCACGCCGCGCTGGCGCCGCTGTGGGCGCAGCGCCTGGGCAAGTGCGACCTGCGTGCGTGGCAGGCGTCTGCGCGCGGCGGCGAACTGGACTGCCGGGTGCTGCCGGACCACGTGCAGGTGCGTGGCGCGGCGGTGCCGTACCTGCACGGAACGATCGCGTTATGAGCGCGGTGCACGCAGCGCCTGCGGGCGCGTCCCGGCGGGCACTGTGGCAGTTGCTGCTGGCCGAGGTGCTGATCGGTTCGGTCGGCGTGTTCGTGCACGAGAGCGGCCAGGATCCGGTGACCGCGGTGTTCTACCGCTGCCTGTTCGGCGCGCTGTTCCTGACCGTGTGCGGCCTGCTCGGCGGGCAGTTGCGCGGCCTGTGGCGCGAGCGCGCGCTGTTGCGCGACGCGGCGCTCAGTGGCGTGTTGCTGGTGCTCAACTGGGTGGCGCTGTTCGCCGGCATGGCGCGTTCGTCGATCGGCGTGGCGACCATGGTCTACCACGTGTTCCCGTTCGTCATGCTGATCCTGGCGGCGTTGCTGCAGGGCGAGCGCAGCCGCCGTTCCGACCTGGGCTGGACCCTGCTGGCTTTCGTCGGCGTGGCCTGTTCGGCGGACCCGCTGCGGCTGTGGTCCAGCGCCGACCGCGGCTACCTGGGCGGGATCGCGTTGACCCTGCTGGGCGCGCTGCTGTGCGGCGCGTCGTTGCTGATGTCGCGGCGGATCAGTCGCGAGCGGCCGCTGGCGGTGGTGACCGTGCAGTGCTGGGTCGGTGCGGCGATGCTGGCCGGCTTCTCCAGCGGCGCCGCGCTGCATCCCGGCCGCCACTGGTTCTGGCTGGTCGGCCTGGGGGTGATCCACAGCGGCGTAGTGTATGTGCTGTTCTACAGCGCCTACCGGCACCTGCACGTGGCGGCGATCGCGGTGGTCGCCTTCGTCTATCCGCTGGTGACGCTGCTGCTGGATTACCTGCTGTACGGCCACCGGCTGGTGCCGGTGCAGTGGCTGGGCCTGGCGCTGATCGTGCTGGGGACGCTGGCGGTCAATCTACGCTTGTCCTGGCCGCGCCGGGTGGTGGCTGTGTCCTAGCGCGGCACCGCAGAGCGTCTCGGCCACCGCAGTGCGGTGGCCGTGCCGTTCGGCTCAGCGCACGTCGCGCAGTTCCCAGCCGCTGCCGGCGAGCAGGCGCATGCGCTGCTTGAGGATGTCGCCGGGGATGCTGGTGGTCGCGGACAGATCGATGCGCAGATCGTCCTGGCGACCGGTCACCCGTGCTGCCGGATCGGTCACGCCCAGCGCCGGATCGACCTCGTCCGGCTCCGGCTGCATGGCGCGCCAGCGCTCGAACCAGGCCGGGTCGCTGAGGGCGGCCTGCAGCTGTTCGGCGAAGGCGTCGGCGCCGTGCGCGGAGAAGCTCAGCGACGGGTTGCTGCCGCGGGCACGGGCGGGATCGGGCAGGCTGATCGAGTAGGTGACGGCCATGGGCATCTCTTGTAGGCGGTACGAAGCGGCGCAGCCTAGCAGAGCCGGCGGCGACCCGCCGTCGACGCGGCCAGCGGGCGATCAGTCGAAGCGCAGCGCCTCCCCGGCGAAGCCCAGCACAAGCGCACCCTTGCCGACATTGACCATGCCGGTCAGGCTCATCACGCTCTCCAGCAGCTCAACGCCGTGGCTGTCGCAGGCCTGACGCAGCGCCGCGTAGCCGGGCAGGGCGCGCAGTTCCGCCAGCTCGCCGCCATAGCTCAGGCACAGCGTGGGCGTCATCAGCCCGGCGGCCACGCGTTTGGCGGCCAGCCCGAACAGGGTCTGCACGGCGTGGTCGAAGCCCTTGAGCTTGGCCACCGGCGCGGTCTCGCCGCGGTGGCAGTGCAGCACCGGCTTGATGTCCAGGGCCGAGCCGAGCGCGGCGCTGAGCAGTCCGACGCTGCGGTCGCCCTTGCTGCGCGCGCGGCTGCGCAGGTAGTACAGGTCGCGCGCGATCATGTAGCCATGGGTGTGCTCGGCCAGCGTCTCCAGCCGCTCGCGGATGGCCTGCACGCCGGCACCGTCGGCACGCAACCGCACCGCCTCGACGGCGATCACGGCCTGTGCGGCGAACAGGTTCCCGGTGTCGATCACGCGCAGCGCGAACGGCGAGGCGTGGCCGGCTGCCTGACGGATCGGCTTGTAGTCGTTGAGGATGGCGAAGCCGGCCTGCTGCGCGTGCTCGTGGATCGGGCTGCGGGTCTTGGCGATGGTCAGGCAGAACACGTGGTCGTAGTCGATGACCAGCCGGCTCAGGAACAGCTCGCGGATCTGCGCCACGCTGTACGGCACGGTCTCGGCTTCGGCGCCGTGCGCGCTGACCTGTGCGTGCAGGAACTCCAGCGTCGCCGCTTCGTCGCGGCGATCGGCCAGGACGGTGCCGCCGAGGCGCACGCTGATCGGCAACACCACCAGGTCGTGCTGGGCGATGTAGTCCTGCGGCAGGTCGCAGGCGGAATCTACGACGATGCCGATGCGCATCCGCTGAAGCTCCAGTGATTGGGGAGATCGATGGACATGGCGACCGCTCAGGCGTTGCGCTGCACCGCGACCGGCAGCGCGCTCAGGCGCGCCATATCGCCGCGCTGCAGCAGTTGCGGGTCGGCCAGCACCGCGCGCATCAGCGGGTGCGCGTCGTTGCCCCACAGCAGGGTGTCGTCGATCTGCAGGGTCGGCACGCCGAACACGCCGGCCGCCAGCGCCTGTTCGGTGTTGGCGCGCAGTTGCGCCTTGACCTGCGCATCGGCGGTGGCCGCGGCCACGTCGGCGATCCCCAATGCCTGGCCGACCGGCGCCAGGGCCGCGGCGTCGTCGCCGGCGTGGCCATCGCGCCACAGCCAGTCGAAGAGCGCATCGATGGCCTGCGGCGTGGTGCCGGCGGCGATGCACAGGCGCAGCGCCGTCAGCGGGTTGAACGGATGTGCCGGCGGGAAGCGCAGCGGCACGCCTTGCTGCTGCGCCTGCCACTGCACGAAGCGATAGGTGAACTCGCGCTTGTGCGGCACCTCGGCCGGCCCGCGCGTCTGCAGCTGCGCCAGCACCGCGCCGAACACGATCGGCACCGGCTGGATCCGCGAGAACTCCGGCAGCGCTTTCACCTGCTGCCAGTGCAGATAGGAAAACGGCGAGATGAAATCGAAATACCAGCGCAACGTCATCGTGCTTCTCCGTCATGACGCATCAGCTTATCGCGGCGTCGCGCGCGCTGCGACTGCGTACATCGCATGTTGCAGTGCGAGATGTCGTTGACGTCCGTCCGCCGGGGCGACCGCAATGCGTAGACGATGCCGTGGCGGAAATCTCGCTGGCACGCGATATCTGTGAAGCGCCGCGCGGCCGTGGCCTGGATCGCGGTAGCGCTATTGCGCTGGCGCATGGCATGCGCGGGTCTTGTCATAGCTCGCGGTACGCGCACCTTGCTAGCGTCCGCCGCGGCAGTAGATTCGCTGCCCCTGCACGCCCAGGAGAGACCGCCATGCACGCTTCCGCTTCCGTTTCCGCCGCTGCTTTGCCGCGCCTTCCCGCCACGGTCGTCAGGTCGCCGCGCGGCTGGGCGCGGACTCTGCGCGCGCTGTTCGCCACCGCCCTGCTCGCCATCGCGCCGATGGCGCTGGCCGGGCCGTACCAGGTGTACGGCAACCAGTACGCCTGGGTGAACAACTTCAACGACCCCAACAACGTCATCCAGGGCACGTTCCACAGCGGCAGCACGCCGAGCATGACCGTGACCTTCAATTTCCCCAACGCCAGCCTGTACGGCTATCCGGCGATTCTGCGCGGCTCGCACTACGGCTTCAATCCCACTGCCGACCGCACCTTCCCGCGGCAGGTCTCGGCGCTGCGGTCGTTGCCGTCGACCTTCGCGTACTCGTCCGGCGGCAGCAACCTGGCCGGCGACTTCGCCTACGACCTGTTCTTCCGCTGGGACAGCACGGTGTCCTCCAGCGCGATCCCGCAGGCCGAAGTGATGATCTGGGGCGGCCACAACTCGTATCCGATCGGCACGCTCACCGCCAGCAACGTCATCAGCGCCGGCGGCTACACCTTCGATCTGTGGGAAGGCATGAACAGCGCCGCCGGCTACTACGTCTACACCTTCATTCCGCACAACACCGCCGGCCAGCCGACTCTGCCGAGCAACGGCAATCTCAACATCGACATCAAGCCGTTCCTGAGCTGGCTGCACACGCACCGCGCGCAGGACGGGCGCTTCAGCAACGCGATGTACCTGCATGTGGTCGAGGCCGGTTTCGAGGTGGTGCGCGGCAACGGCTGGGCCTGGATCCAGGCCAATATCGGCGCCAACTGACGGCGCCGCACGGGCGCCGCCGTTCCTGCCTGGCTCAGCGCGGCGGCGCCTTGCACAGTGCCGCGTTGTGCCAGGCGGCGCGGGCGATCGGCAGGAACCCGTCGGCATCGCTGGGCGGCAGGGTGTTGCGCACGTCCTCGGCATCGTTGCCGGCGCGTTCCAGCACCGGTGCCAGCGTGCGCAGGCAACCGGCGCGGTCGCCCAAGTGATACTGGGTCAGCGCCAGATCGGTGCGGACCTGCGCGGCGTCCAGCCAGAACAGGGTCTTGCCGCAGCCGTCCAGCAGCGCGGCCAGAGTGCGTTCGGCATTGGCGTAGTCCTTGGCCTGGTACTGGCGCAGGAAGCGCGCGCGGGTGGCCTCCGCCGCCTCGGGCACGCAGGCCGGCGCGGCGCGTCGGTAGTCGCCTTCGAACCAGGCGCGTGCGCCGCAGTAGTCGCGGCAGGTGTCGGGGGTGAGCGCCTCGACCCGGATGGCGTCGCCCTCGGCGTGCAGGCGGGTGCGGCACAGCGACGCGGGATCGTCGTCGTGCGCGCGGGTGAAGCCGAGTTCGCCCTGCAGCGTGCCGTCCAGCGCACAGGTATGGCCGTTGGCGCCGGTGACGTGGAGCGAGAAGCCCAGACCGTCGGCGTCGCGCGCCACGTCGAGGCGGTCGCCGCCATCGGCGAGATAGACGCCGGGTGTGGGCGGCGCGGCGCCGGCGCCGCAGGCGAGGGCCAGCAGCGCCAGCGGCAGCAGGCGCTGGAGGGACAGCGAACCGCGCATCGGGATGTCTCTGTCGGGCCAGGGGCGCAGCGTAGCAGCGTGGCGACGTCCTCGCCGGCGCGTGTGGCGCGTCTGCCCGCAGCGCCTCACGGCGCGAGCCATTGCACGCTGTCGAAGACGATGGCCGGGCCGAGGAACCCGTTGTCCGGCGAGCCCGAGGCGACGTCGATGTCCAGCGTGTTGAGGCCGGCCTGCAGCGCGCTGGCCGGAATGTCGAACAGATAGACGGCGTTGTTGCCGCGGTAGGTGCCGCGGGTGATGCCGCGGCTGTCCGGCTGCTCCGGCCGCGGCGGCACGGGTCCGCTCCAGCGCTCGTTCACCCGCAGCTGCGGACGGCCGCCGGCCTGGGTCAGGGTGACGAACAGACGCAGGCGGTAGGCGTGGACCTGCTCGGGCGAGAGCACGAAGGCGATGCGCGTGGGCGTGTTGACGCCGCGCCATTGCGCCGCCGGGAATGCGTCGAGACGGTCGTGGCCCACGCGATAGGTCAGCGGTCCCCATGGCGCCATGCTCCGGTCGGAGGGATGCGCGCGCGCCAGCAACGCGGCGTTGCGGAGACCGGCCGGCGTGCCATCGGGATCGCCGATCTGCCAGATCACCTGGCCGGGCAGCGGGACCGCATGCAGGGCGGCTTGCGCGGTGGCTGTGGCTGCGATCTGCACGGTGTCGTGGGCCACCTCCAGCTCGTTCTGGTACAGCGCGATGCGGTAAGCGCCGGGGCGGATGCCGGCGATGCGGAAGCGGCCGTCGGCATCGGCCCTGGTCCAGTACTGCGCCTGCGCGTTGCGCAGGGCCACCACTGCCGGCTGCCCTGCGTCGATGCCGGAGACCTGGCCGGCCACCGCACCGCGCGCTTCCGCGCCCAGGAAACCCTGCAAGCCCAGCGACGCGTCGACGAAGCGCAGGTCCGGCGGCACCCGCGCTGCCGCGCCGCCGCGGCTGAACTGCAGCACGTACACCCCGTGCAGGCCGCCGCGGTACGGCTCGGTCTGGGTGTGGTTGGAGAACATGTAGTTGTACAGCTCGTGGGTGCGCGCGGTCCGCTGCGTGGCGATGTCCTTGAAGAACGGCCCGCCCGCGCTGTGCTCGCGATCGCCCATCCACATCCGCACGGCGAGGCCGGGGCCGCTGACGCCATGCACGCTGTCGTCGATCGCGCGCCGTGCCGAGTAGAACTTGGAGCTGGTGCGGCCGTCCGGCAGGAGGAATACGTCCTTGCCTTCGATCGCGGTGCCGATGTTGGAATCCGGTTCGCGCTCGGCGTCGGGCAGCTTGGTTACGTCGAGGCGGGCGATGAAGCGCAATTCGCCGACCGGCAGCAGGGTCGGCGCGTAGGTAGCCAGGTAGAGCGCGTCGCGGCCCTTGCGCGCCATGTAGTACTGCACCAGGTCGCCGGCGCTGGCCGAGACCACGATGGTGTCGCCGACGGTGCGCGCGGCGACGCGGGCGCTGCCCAGGCCCGAGGCGATCTGCGAGTGCTTGGCTTCCGGACTCTCCAGTTCGACGCCGCGGTAGCGCAGGGAGACCACGTCGCCGGTGTGCGCGTCCACGCTGAACTGCAAATCGGCGCCGCTGTCGACGACGAAGCGATCGCCGACCCGAGCGACGCCGAAATCGGCTGCGTCTGCCAGCGCGGGTGCCGCGGCGTACAGGGCGAGGCAGCACAGCAGCAGGCGAAGCAAGCAGGGCATGGCGGCGCGGGCGACGGCAGCGAGGCGCACAGCCTACTGCGCGCGGCCGCGGACGCGATGCCGTTTCCGCGCGGCGGTGGGGCAGCGCTCAGGTGCGCATCGCGGGGCGTCGCCACCGGCGGGACGGCATCGTCCGTGCGATGCCGTCCCAGCGTGCTCGACGCGGTTTAGTGCGTGTACGCCTTCGGCAGCGCGCCGTTCTGCTGCATGTAGCGGTCGCGCAGTTCGGTCTGCCGCGAGCGCATCGGCATGGCGCGGCCGCCCAGCCAGACCTGCTCGGCGTAGTGCGCCACGTCCAGCGGGTCGCCTTCCCACAGCACCAGGTCGGCGAGCTTGCCCGGGGCGATGCTGCCCAGGCGATCGCCGACGCCGAAGGCCTCGGCCGGGACCCGGGTCAGGCCGGCCAGGGCGGCGTCCCACGGCAGCCCGTGCGCGACCGCGTTGCCGGCCAGTTGCCGCTGCTTGCGCGCGTTGTGCGCGCCGTCGCCGCCCTGGGTGAAGCTCACCGCCACGCCGGCGGCGTTGAGGCGCGCGGCGTTCTCCAGGGTGGCACCGATCTGGTCGAAGCTGGCCGGCAGGTCGTCCAGCGCGTTGACGAACACCGGCACCTGCGCCTTCGCCAGTTCCGGCGCCAGCTTCCAGGCCTCGTCGCCGCCGGCGATGGCGATGCGCACCTTCTCGCGCTGTGCCCAACGCAGCAGTTGGCGGATGTCGGCCGCGCGGTTCACCGTCACCACGATGCGGCCCTGGCCGGCGAGGTAGCGCGCCAGCACCGCGCGTCCGGCCGGGGTCAGCAGCGCATGCGGCGAGTCGGCGGGCATGCGCCCGCGCGCTTCGGCAACCAGTTGGTCGAGCAGCATCCACTGCGCCGCGCGCGATTTGCCGCTCAGCTCCAGCGCATCGCTGCCCAGGTGCAGGTACAGCGCGCGCGGGCCGATCGGGTCGGCGCCGCCGTCCAGGCGCATCACCGCGCCCTGGCCGGCGACGAAGGCGCCGCCGGTGTTGGCGCCGAGCGCGGTGAAGCCGATGCCTTCCACCCGTGCGACCGGGATCAGCACCGATTCGGGGTTGTAGGCCAGGGTCACGTCGAACTCCGGGCGCATCGGCTGGTCGTGCGGCAGGGTCAGCGTGCTGTCGACGGTGGAGGCCTCGCCGGAGACCTCCTCGATGCCGATCTCGGTGATGCCGCCGAACAGCGCCGGGGTCAGCGGCCGGCCCTTGGCCTCGACCACGGCGACGCCGGCCGGCGCGCTCAGGCCGGGGCCGACCGCGCGGATCACGCCGCCCTGGACCAGTACGTCGGCATTGGCGAGGGTGCCGCGGGCGCTGGCGGTGTGCACGGTGGCGCCGCGGATCAGCACGTCCTGGGCGAACCCGGGCGCGCTGCCCAGCAGCAGGCAGGCGGCCAGGGCCAGGCGCTGCGCCAGGCGGTGGGGCGAGGGTAGGGCGCGGCTCATCGGGCAGCCTCCTGGCCGAGCATGAAGTCGGAGGTCGGTTGCAGGCGGCGGTCGGCGCGGTCGTAGACCTGCGCGCCGTCGATGTAGACCTTGTCGGCCAGGGCGTAGGAGCTGAAGGGGTTGCCGTTCCACAGCACCACGTCGGCCATCTTGCCCGGCTCCAGCGAACCGGTCTGTCTGTCGATGCCCAGCGCCTTGGCCGGGTTGCTGGTCAGCCAGCGGATCGCGCGTTCGGGCGGGATGTCGATGCCGGCGCGGCGGCCGGCGGCCATCGCCTTGGCCGCTTCCTGGTTGAGCCGCTGGATGCCTTCCTCCGAATCCGAGTGCACGATCGCGCAGCCGTTGGCGGGGCGGTCGACCAGGGCGATGTTCTCCTGGATGCCGTCGAAGGCCTCCATCTTGAAGCCCCACCAGTCCGCCCACAGCGCGCCGCAGACATTTTCCTGGGCCAGGCGGTCGGTGATCTTGTAGGCCTCCACACCGTGGTGGAAGGCGGCGATCTTGAAGCCGAACTCCTTGGCCAGGTCGAGCATGGTGGTCATCTCGTCGGCGCGGTAGCAGTGGATGTGCACGCGGATGTCGCCGTTGATGGCGCCGGCCAGCGTGTCCAGCTTGAGGTCGCGCTTGCCGCCGCTGTCGCCGCTGCTGTCGTTGTCGCCGTTGCCGCGGCTCCACCAGTGGCGCTTGGGCGGGCTCTTCTGCTTGGGCGCGTTCTTGCGCAGGTATTCGCTGGCGTCGATGAAGGCGGCGCGGTAGCCGGCGACGTTGCCCATGCGCGTGGACGGGCCGCCCTTCTCGCCGTAGACCCGCTTGGGGTTCTCGCCGCAGGCCATCTTCAGGCCCCATGGCGCGCCCGGGAACTTCATCGCCTGGTAGGTGGTGGCCGGCACGTTCTTCAACGTGACGCCGCGGCCGCCGACCAGATTGGCCGAGCCGGGCAGCACCTGCAGCGCGGTGACGCCGCCGGCCAGCGCGGTGCCGAAGCCGGGATCCTGCGGCCAGATCGAATGCTCGGCCCACACGTTCGGGGTCACCGGTGCGGTCGCTTCGTTGCCGTCGCTGTGCGCGCTGACGCCCGGGCTGGGATACACGCCCAGGTGCGAGTGCACGTCGATGATGCCGGGCGTGACCCACTTGCCGTGGCCGTCGATGCGGGTGGCGTTGGCCGGCGCGGCCAGCGCGCGGCCGACCGCCTGCACGCGGCCGTCCTGCAGCAGCACGTCGGCATCGTCCAGGCGCTCGCCGGTGCCGGTGAGCACGGTGGCGTGTTCGATCAGCACCGGCACCGACGCCAGCGCGCGATAGGTGCTGGGATAGGGATCGTCGACGAAACGCGAGGCCGCGGCGGCCGGGCCGCACAACGCCACGCCCAGGCAGGCGAGCAACAGATGACGCATCGAATTTTCCCCGGAAGATGAACCCGGCCCTTGCGGCCGTGCCCGCACGCTAGCCCGAGCCGGCGCGCTTGCCAAGTGCGGGTGCGGCATCGGCGAGCCCGGCTGCACCGAATCGCGACGCGGAACCTGTTATGCAGCGCGATTCTCGCCCATGGACACCGCAATGACCGACACCCCTGCGCGCACCGTCGTGGACTTCTGGCGCAGTGCCGGCCGCGAACGCTGGTTCGCCGCCAACGACTCCTTCGACGCCAATGTCCGCCAGCACCTGCTGGAGGCGCATCACGCCGCCGCGCGCGGCGAACGCAGCGACTGGCTGACCGACGCCGAAGGCGCGCTGGCGCTGCTGCTGTTGCTCGACCAGGTGCCGCGCAACGTGTTCCGCGGCAGCGCGCACGCCTTCGCTACCGACGGCCTGGCCTGCCGCTATGCCGACCAGGCGCTGGCGGCAGGGTTCGACCAGGAGACCGACGCGGAACTGCGGATGTTCTTCTATCTGCCCTACACGCATGCCGAGGACGCGGCGCGGCAGCGCCAGGCGGTGGAGCTGTTCAGCGCGCTCGGCGATGCGGAGTCGCTGCAGTGGGCGGTGGTGCACGAAGACGTGATCCAGCGCTTCGGTCGTTTCCCGCACCGCAATGTGGCGCTGGGGCGCACGACCACGCCGGAGGAGCAGGCGTTCCTGGATGCGGGTGGGTTTGCCGGGTGAGGGAAGGGGGCCTGCGCGTTCGCTGCGTCATGGCAGCGAAGCCAGTGGCGCATCGGATGTCATTGCAGTCGGGACTGAAGTCCCTCCCACAGGGCGACATCAGGCTGCTGGCGCGGCCGCCAGCATTCGCCTGGTACGCGCAGCGGAGACAAGGAATGCGCTTCTTGTGGGAGCGGCTTCAGCCGCGACGAGCGAAGCCATCGGTGCATTCGACCTCATTGCAGTCGGGACTGAAGTCCCTCCCACAGGAGATCGCCGGAGTTCATGTTGCCGCCAGCACGCCAAGCTCCTACGCGTTTGCGCCCGTGTGGCGATCGCGGCGCGCGGACACAAAAAAGGGCGATCATTCGATCGCCCTTTCGACACGTCCGCACGGGACGCAAGCCACGAGGTACCCGACTCAGTACTTCGGAACGCTTCCGTCGACCTGGTCGGTCCAGGCGTCGATGCCGCCGACCACGTTGTGCACCTTCGTGAAGCCCAGCGAACGGAAGTGCTCGGCCGCCTGCGCGCTGCGGCCGCCGCGGTGGCACAGGAAGGCCAGGGCGGTGTCCTTGGGCAGCGCTTCCAGTTGCGCGCGCTGCTCGCCGTCGAGGGTGCGGAACGGCACGTTGACCGCTGCCACCGCGCGCTCTTCCGGCGGACGCACGTCCACCAGGAGCAGGCCGCCGGCGCGTACCTGGTCGTCGGCGTCGCGCGGGCTGAGGTCCTGCACCGGCTTGGGCGCATTGGGATTGTCGATGGCCAGGCCGCGGCCGCGGATGTCGTCCACCCAGTCGATGGTGATGCCGTCGGCGCGGCGCGCGCTGCCCAGGTCGAACTGCACGCGCAGGCCGTTGGACTCGGCGGCGATGGCGTTGGGGTCGGTCGGCGCCAACTGGAAGTTCGGCTGGAACTGCGCGTCGATCGCCAGCGCCAGGCTCGCGCCCGGGGCGTCGGCCAGCGCGCCGCGCAGCATCTCGGCGGCGGCGTCGGTGATGGTGATCGACGGTGGCGTGCGGTCCGGCGCGGCCACGCCGAGCAGTTCGCTCAGCTCGCCGCTGCCGGCCATCTGCAGGATGATGTCGCTGCCGCCGATCAGCTCGCCGTCCACGTACAGCTGCGGGATGGTCGGCCAGTCGCCGTAGACCTTGATGCCCTCGCGGATGTCCTGGTCGGCCAGCACGTTGACGTGGGCGAAGTCGACGCCCAGCTCGTTCAGCGCGCCCACCGCCTTGGCGGAGAACCCGCACTGCGGCATGCCCGGCTGGCCTTTCATGAACAGCACGACGCGGTTGGAGCTGAGCAGCGTTTCGATACGGGAGCGCAGGGCGGGGTCGAGGGACATGGCAGGCAGTCGTCGCAGAGTCGGACCGGTCATTCTACGCCGCATGGCATCATGGGGCATGACAGTTCCGGAAACGCTGCATCGCATCCCGCGCCACCCCTACCGCTGGCTGCCCTGGGCGCTGGCCTCGCAGGCGCTGGTGGCGGGGCTGTGGTGGGCGTATGGCTGGCCAGTCGGCCTGCCGGCGCTGCTACTGTCGCACGCCGCGCTGGTGTTGCCGGTGTTCCTGCCGCGGGCGCGGCTGTACGCGCCGGTGCTGGATCGCCTGCCCGGCAGCGCGCCGCGGGTGTGGCTGACCATCGATGACGGCCCCTCCGACGACACCGTGGCGATCCTGGACCTGCTCGACCGCCACCAGGCCAAGGCCACGTTCTTCCTGGTCGGTGCCCGCGCCGCCGCGCGCCCGCAACTGGTACGCGAGATCCTGCGCCGCGGCCACGGCATCGGCAACCACAGCCAGCACCATCCGCAGGCGTGGTTCTGGGCGCTGGGGCCACGGCGCATGGCGCAGGAAATCGGCCAGGCGCAGCAGACCCTGGCCGCGATCGCCGGCACTGCGCCGCGCTGGTACCGCTCGGTGGTGGGCATGACCAATCCCTTCGTCGCCGCACCGCTGCGCCGGCATGGCCTGACCCGGGTGGCCTGGACCGCGCGCGGCTTCGACGGCGTGCGCTGCGACCCCGCGATCACCGTCGCGCGCATCGCCCGCGACCTGCAGCCCGGCGCCATCGTGCTGCTGCACGAGGGCGCGGCGCACGGGCACAACCCGGCGATCGTGGAGGGGGTGTTGCAGGCTGTGCAGGCGCGTGGGCTGGAGACGATCTGCCCGACCTGAGGCTGGACGCGCTTCCCCGCTTGCGCTGTGGCGTGGTGCCGATGCGCATACGCTGCGGCGGCCATGTCCATGCACGGGGCGGCATGCCGACAGGCCCCCGAGGGGTATCTGTCGCTCGCTGCACGGAGTAGTCGGCGCATGCGGCGAAGGCATGACCATCCGGCGTGTGCAGATGTAGTGCAGGCAGCATGGCGCAAGGCCTGGCTGCGCTTTCATCTGGTGCGCTTGTAACTGCGCACCTCCCAGCCGTCTCGCAGGCGAGTGACGAAGCAGTCATAGCCTGCCGCGTGCTGCGCGTCGAAGTACTGGTGCATCTCGGTGCGGTCCGCGAAGATGCGTCGCACGTCCGCGGTCTGGCGCCGTGACGGTGAGCGAATAGCCGCAGCGATCCCTCGCAATGTTGCCAGTAGTGGCGCAACATCCATGTGTCCCTCTGCCGAGTCCGTGGCTGGTCGGGCGGACTATCGCACACCTGAAAACTGTCCGCCAGGAACCGCCAGAGGCCGTCTTTCGCGCACTGCAGCCTTCAGTGCATGGAGGCCATCTCCATGCCGCTGTGCGGCGGCATGGCAGCTTGCAGCGGGGAACGCGCCGACGCGGTGGGCGCTCGCTGTCGCGCGCGCTGGGCCACGATCGGCGAGAAGGTCGTGCAGACCGGGAGTTCGCGCGACAGCTGCGACGTCAACGCGGTTCCGCCACGATCAGCCAGTTGTTGAACGGCGTGTTGCCGTACAGCGGCGCGAAGCTGGCGCGCAGGCCGGCGGCGTCGAGCTGGGCCTGCAGGCTGTCGCGGGTGGGGTAGGCCTTGGGCAGTTCCTGCATCCAGCCGGCCAGGTGCGCGAGCACGTCGGTGATGCGGCTGGTGCGGCCGCGGCCGCTGGCATCGCCCAGGCCGCTGCGAATCACCAGTTTGGCGCCGGGCGTGAGCATGCGCGCCACGCTGCGGATCAGGTTGGACTGCATGTCGCGGTCCAGGTACTGCAGCACGTCCAGGATCGCGACGCTGCCGTGGTGCTCGGGCCAGGACTGGCCCAGGTCGACCACCGCGAAATGCGTGTCATGCAGCCCGTTGCGCGCGGCGATGGCGCCGGCGCGGCGGATCTTGGCCGCGTCGATGTCCACGCCGTGGTAGCGCTGGCGCTGGCCGTCGGCGCGCAGCGCATGCGCGAGCAGGCCCAGCCCGCAACCCAGGTCCAGCACCGGCGCGTCGGTGCCGCGCAGCGCGGCGAGCACGCCGGGGTACAGCGGATCGGTGCGCAGCTTGGTGCGCGTGTAGTAGTAGTCGTAGCGGTTGCCAAGCGGATGCGTGGGCAGGAAGGCGCGGGCGATGGCCAGGGCCTGCGGGCGGGTCATGGGCTGGGTGGTGCTGGCGTCGCGCAATGTCGGTCCTTGGCAGCGGGCGTACGCCAGCTAGGCTAACGCATCGCGTGCCGCCGGCAACAGCCGCGCGGTCCAGCGCGCATACATCGCCGCCGACGGATGCAGCCCGTCCGCGGCCAGCATCGCCGGGTCGCCGCCGCCATCGCGGCTGCAGCCGGTGATGTCGACGAAGCGCACCGCGCGCGCGGCGCAGCAGGCCTGCGCGGCGGCGTTGAAGGCGTCGATCTGCACGGCGATGCGCGCCGGATCGTGTGCGGGCGGCTGCGCGAACGCGGTCACGCCCCAGTCCGGGATCGACACCGCCAGCACCCGCTGCGGCCGCGCGTCGGCGAAACCGATCGCACGCTGCAGCAGCGCGTCGAACTGCGTGCGGTAGTCGTCGAGCGGATAGCCGCGGTACTGGTTGTTGACGCCGATCAGCAGCGTCACCAGGTCGAACGGTCCCTGCGGCGCGGCCGTGTCGATGCCGGCGTCCAGTTCGTCGGTGGTCCAGCCGGTGGTAGCCACGATCTGCGGATCGGCCAGCGCGATGCCGTCGCGGCGCAGCGCCGCGGTCAGCTGCATCGGCCAGCGTCCGTCGGCGTCCACGCCTTCGCCGATCGTGTAGGAATCGCCCAGCGCCAGGTAGCGCAGCGGTGTGTGCTCGGGCGTGGCGAAACTGCCTTTGCTCATCTAAGCGGAACCGGCAGCTGCCATATCACCGGGATACGCGATCCAGGAACGGCGCACGCTTAGCCATTCCCGATTCCCGATTCCCGATTCTCCAGTCCCCACTCACCGCCCCACAGCCGCCCGCGGCTTCAGCGGCACCACCTTGGTGGCGTCCTCGGCGCGGCGCGCCAGGACACGATCGATGCGCGCGAACACCTCGCGCATCGTCGCCGCCTCCGGCAGCAGGGTGACGCGGAAATGGTGCCGGTAGGGCACGTTGAAGCTGGAGCCGGGCACCACCAGCACGCCTTCCTGTTCCATCAGCTCCAGGGCGAACGCGTGATCGTCGAAGCCGCGCGCGGCGGCGCCGACCACGGCCGGGAACGCGTACAGCGCGCCGGCCGGCTGCACCAGCGACAGGTGCTCGCTGGCGGCGCAGGCCTCGAGTACCGCGCGGCGCGTTTCGTACAGGCGTCCACCCGGGGCGCACAGCGGCGAGATCGTGTCCGGGCCGTTGACCGCGGCATCGATGGCGAACTGGCCGGGGACGTTGGCGCACAGGCGCAGCGCGCCGAGCAGGTCCATGGCGTTGCGGAAATCGCCGACGCGCTCGGCGTCGCCCGACAGCAGCGCCCAGCCTACGCGCCAGCCGCAGGCGCGGTGCACCTTGCTCAGGCCGCCGAAGCTGATGCACGGATGCGCGCCGGCCAGCGGTGCCACCGACACGAACTCCGCGTCGTCGTACAGCACCTGGTCGTAGATCTCGTCGACCATCAGCAGCAGGTTGTGCTTGACCGCGATGGCGACGATCTTCTCCAGCAGCGCCCGCGAGTAGCTGGCGCCGCTGGGGTTGTTCGGGTTGATCAGCACGATGGCGCGGGTGCGCGAGGACACCAGCGTCTCGATCTCCACCGGGTCGGGCTGGAACCCGTTCTCCGGCGCGCAGCGGTAGTACACCGGGCGACCGTCGTTGAGGATGGTGGCGGCAGACCACAGCGGGTAGTCGGGCGAGGGCACCAGCACTTCGTCGCCCGGGTTGAGCAGCGCACGCAGCGACAGGTCGATCAGCTCGCTGACGCCGTTGCCGACGAAGATGCGGTCCGGGTGCGCGTCCGGATGCTGGCGCCGGGCGTAGGCCGCGGCGATCGCCTCGCGCGCCTCCGGCAGGCCCTGCTGGTGGGTATAGGGATCGGTGCGGCCCATGTCATCGGCGATCGCGCGCTGCAGATGTTCCGGCGCACGGAAGCCGAACGCGCCGGGATTGCCGATGTTGAGCTTGATCAGTTTGCGCCCCTGGGCCTCCAGCTCGCGGGCTCGCCGTGCCAGTTCGCCGCGGATCTCGTAGCGGACTTCGGACAGGCGTTCGCGGATCGCGAGCGGCTTGATCGGCAGGGTGGGCATCGCATTGGCCGGTGGGGCGTGGGACCTGCATGGTAGCGGAAATGTGACACCGCGGCGGGGCGGTGGGGCGCCGTGGTGGCGGGTCGTCTACGGCGCCCGGCCTCCACGCTTGGCGCTGCGACGGGCGTGGCGCGATGGCTGGCCCGTGTGGCGGCCACACACGCGTGGCGCGGATCATGCGCCGCTGCTGGCGACTCCCGGGACGCCGCCTGCGGCGCGGGCCAACCACGCAAGGCGCCGCCCTGCGCGTGTCCCAGTGACCGCCCTGCGCTCACCTTTGGGCGCGGCACACCCTCTAGAATCCGCGCATGACCTCCTCCCCGATCGACTTCGACGCGTTGCGCCCCATCGGCTGGCCCTGGCCCGGATTGCCCGAGGAGCCGGCCTGGCGCGCGCTGTTCGAGGCGCATCCGCAGGCGCGGCCGGCGCGGGTGGTGGAGCAGCACCGCACCGGCTATGTGGTCGCCGATGCGGTGGACACCGGATTCAAGGTCGAATCGCTGCCGGACTGGCAGCGGCCGCGCTTTCCCAGCCACGAGCGCGCCGCGGTCGGCGACTGGGTGTTGCTGGAGGACACGCGCATCGTCGCCTTGCTGCCGCGGCGCACCGCGATCAAGCGCGGCGCCGCCGGCGAGCACTATCACCAGCAGGTGATCGCGGCCAACATCGATACGGTGTTCATCGTCTGCGGCCTGGATGCGGACTTCAACCCGCGGCGGATCGAGCGCTATCTGCTGCTGGTGGGCGGCGGCGGTGCGGCGCCGGTGGTGGTGCTGACCAAGGCCGACCTCACCGAGTACGCCGACGACGCGCTGGCGGTGCTGGAGGAACTGGCGGCGCAGTCGATCCCGCTGTTGACCGTCAACGCGCGCGAGGCCGACAGCGTCGCCGCGCTGCGGCCGTGGCTGGGGCCGGGGCAGACCGCGGTGCTGGTCGGCTCGTCCGGCGCCGGCAAGTCCACCCTCACCAACACCTTGCTCGGCGTGCAGAAGATGCGCACCGCGGCGGTGCGCGCCACCGACTCGCGCGGCCGCCACACCACCACCCATCGCGCGCTGCTGCCGCTGCCGTCCGGCGCCTGCCTGATCGACACGCCGGGCATGCGCGAACTCAAGCCCACCGGCGAGGAAGACCTGGCCGAGGGCGGCTTCGCCGACATCGAGGCGCTGGCCGCGCAGTGCCGCTTCAACGACTGCGCGCACCAGGCCGAACCGGGCTGTGCGGTGCAGGCGGCGATCGAGCGCGGCGAGATCGAGGAGGCGCGCTTGGCCAATTACCTGAAGCTGCGCGACGAGGTCGCCGGCGCCGCCGGCAAGCTGGCGCAGCGCCAGGCGCAGAATGCGGCCGCCGGCCGCAGCGGCAAGCCCAGCGGTAGCAAGCCAAGTGGTGGTAAACCTGGCGGCAAGCGTCCGCCGCCGCGTACCCTGCGCCGCTGAGGCCAGGCGTGGCCAAGCGCGCGCTGCCCGTTGAGATCCGCCATCATGCCGCGCTCGATGCACGGCTGGTCAAGGCGGTGCGCGGCATCCGCCTGCTGGCCCTGGCCAGTTGGCCGGTGGCGCTGCAGGCGCCGTTCCTGGAAAGCGTGGCGCGCGGGCAGCCGCAGCTGCCGCAAGTGGACTACCCAAGGCTGGATTTCGCCGACACCCGCCGCGAGCTGGCGGCGATCGCCCAGGCCGCCGATCCGTCACATCCGCTCGGTGCCTATCTTCAGGCCTCGGTGCACAGTTGGGATCTGGCCGCGGCGTTGCTGGAAGCGCTCGGTACGCCTGCGGTGGGCACGTACTCGGCGCAGTTGTTCGGGGTGCCGGACGACCCGATGCCCGGCCACGGTCCCACCACCCGCGAGGCCGCTGGCCATTTCATCCGCATCGCCCAGGAGCTGGACCGCGAGCTGTTCTCGGCCGAGGAACAGGTGTCGGTGTCGGCCACCGCGTTGCGCCTGCTGCTGCAGCGCGACCTGGACGAGTTCTTCGGCACGCGGGTGATCACTGTGGAACTGGATCCGGACCTGCTGGCCAAGGCCGCCGCCGGCGCGCAGCGCATCCGCCTGCGCTCCGGCGCGCACTTCAGCGACTACGACCGCGCGCAACTGTTCCACCACGAGGCGCTGGTGCATTCGCTGACCGCGCTCAATGGCCGGCAACAGACGCAGTTGCCGAGCCTGGCGCTGTCCTCGCCGCGCACCACCGCCACCCAGGAAGGCCTGGCGACCTTCGCCGAGCAGATCACCGGCAGCATCGACATCGCGCGGATGAAGCGGATCAGCCTGCGTATCGAGGCGATCGCGCTGGCCCGCGACGGCGCCGATTTCATCGAGGTGTTCCGCTACTTTGACGCAGCGGGCCAGTCGCCGGCGGAGAGTTTCTCCTCGGCGCAGCGCGTGTTCCGCGGCGTGCCGACCACCGGCGGCGCCGCGTTCACCAAGGACACCGTGTACCTGCGCGGGCTGGTGTCGGTGCACACGTTCTTCCGCCAAGCGCTGCAGCGCGACCGGCTGCCGCTGTGCCGTTGGCTGTTCGCCGGCAAGATGGTGCTGGAGGACGTGGCTGCGTTCGCGCCGCTGTTCGAGTCCGGCGTGCTGGCCCCGCCGCGCTGGTTGCCGACCTGGGTGGCGCGCGCCAGCGGCCTGGCCGGGATGCTGGCGTTCTCGCTGTTCGCCAACCGGATTCGCATGGATCAGGTGGAGTAGGGGCGCTCCAGAAGGAAGTAGCTGCCGCTGCGGGAGGTCGGCGGCATTCGCAGCGACCAGTCGCGTGGACGATCCAAAGCGTCTAATGCGACTGAAGTGTTCCTGTGGCTATCGCAACTTTGTATTGCGGGCTGTCGGTCGTTTGGTTTTTGAAGAGACGAAAAGAAGTCCGAGGCATTTCTCTGGCAAGAAGGATGGTTCCCTCATGTCCCTCTTGCTTGCAGGGAGAAGAATCAAATGCCTATGCTGGGTCGCGCATTTATTGCCAATAAGGAGGCTCGCGTGTCGATGACGGAAGGTAGGGGTGGGGACGTGGGAGCGGCTGGCGTCATCGCGCAGTTGCGCAGGCAAAATCGAATTCTGAAGATTTTTTCGGCTGTGGCGCTCGCCCTTCCCTTGACGCTCATGCTGATGGGGGCCCGAGGCGCTGGCAGCAAGCAGGTATTTTCCGAAATCGATGTCAAGCGCATCAATATCGTCAACGAGGACGGATCCAGGTCTATGGTGTTGGCCGCCCGCGGTTTGTTGCCCGATCCGGTGATGGGCGGGAAAGTCATGAAAACCGAGAGGAGCAACATGCCCGGAATGCTGTTCTATAACGGCGTGGGCGACGAGGTCGGTGGGCTCATCTATGACGGCAGTCTCGGTCAAGATGGAAAGCCCAGTGGCGGCGTGCATCTTTCGATGGATCGGTTCGGCGGAGATCAGCAAATCGCCCTGCATCACTACGAGGAGGGCGGCTTCATGGAAACCGGCCTTTCCGTATTCGATCGCGGACTCCCCAAGCAGTACGAAGGGCTGTATGAAAAGTATCTGGCGGCCCCGAATGGGCCGGAGAAGGATGCGCTGTTGAAGCAGTGGAAGGACGCGGGTGGTGAGCAAACGCAAAGACTCTTTGTCGGGCGTACTCGCGGAAAATCGTCTGCGGTGATTCTCGCGGACGATTCCGGAAATCCCAGGATCATCATGTCCGTCACGCCTGCCGGAAAGGCATCGTTGGATTTTATTGATGACAAGGGTGACGTCGTCCAGAGTCTCCCGGAAACCCCCGTCGTGAAGAAGTAGCGGCATGGTCGATACCGGCATGGAGTTGCCGGAGTGGTCCGGTGTCTCGCTGGAGTACGTCGGGCTCCATGCCTGATCGCGTGCGTACGGGGTGGCGGCGCATCGGCATCGCGCCGCCCGCCTCATCGGCATCCACGGCATCACTCGGTGAATCTGGTCGCCGCGGCTTTCAGGGCGCGTCGCCGTTCGGCGTGCAGTTCCATTTCACGTCGAACAGAGCGCACTGCATGCAGCGTAGCCCGGACACGCATGGACTGACCCAGGACGCCGGCGACCTCGCCTGGTGTCTGGAGGCCGCCTGCATGTGGTTCGCAGGCGGCTCAACTGGTAGCTGTCCGCTTTCGAACAAGCTGGGCGACCCGGCGCAGCGGCTGGGCTGCCGCCGTAGTGACTGGCTTCGGCCGCCTTGCAGGATCGCGTGTGTGAGCTGAACCGCATTGCGCGATGCTCACCCGCCACGAATGTGCGGCTGCCGATACTGCGGCGCCTGGCCTGTCCCCGCATGGCCGCTTCCCCTCACGAGGAGACCCGCATGAAGATCCTGATGGTGCTGACGTCGCACGACCGTCTCGGCGACACCGACCACAAGACCGGCTTCTGGCTGGAAGAGTTCGCTGCGCCGTACTACACGTTCAAGGACGCCGGTGCCGAACTGACCCTGGCGTCGCCCAAGGGCGGGCAACCGCCGCTGGACCCGAAGAGCGATGCGCCGGACGCGCAGACCGAAGCCACCCGGCGCTTCAAGGACGACCCGGCGGCGCAGCAGCAACTGGCGAGCACGCAGACCTTGGCGTCGGTGCGCGTGGACGACTACGACGCGCTGTTCTACCCGGGCGGCCACGGTCCGCTGTGGGATCTGGCCGAAGACCGCGACTCCATCGCGCTGATCGAAGCGTTCGCGCGCGCCGGCAAGCCGATCGGTTTTGTCTGCCATGCGCCGGGCGTGCTGCGCCGGGTGACTGCGGCCGACGGCACGCCGCTGGTGAAGGGCCGCCGCGTCACCGGCTTCACCAACGGCGAGGAAGCCGCGGTGGGCCTGACCGATGTGGTGCCGTTTCTGGTCGAGGACGAACTGCAGCGCCTGGGCGGCCAGTACAGCAAGGTTGCTGATTGGGGCGTGCACGTGGTCGAGGACGGCCGTTTGGTCACCGGGCAGAACCCAGCCTCGTCTGAGGCGGCGGCCGAGGCGTTGCTGGGGTTGCTGCGCCTCTGATGCTTTTGGTAGCCCACGGCATAGTGGAAACCATGTGCCGTGGGCGTTTTGAATCAGCCCACAGTCACGGTGCATCTGGAGCAATCATTCGGGGGAGGTGGAGGGCTCCAACCACCGCCACCGCTACCGCCGCCACCACCACCACCA